>NZ_SPQR01000002.1:300000-410763 GCF_004766055.1 Desulfosporosinus sp. Sb-LF
TAATAACAGCACTTTTCACAGGATTATGCGTTTTAGGATCAATATTTGTTTCTCCGCTTAATCCCTTAAAGCCTTTCATAGTTTCTAAAGCTGTTCTTACTTTTTCTCCATTTGTATCCCCGGCTGTTTCGAAAGCCTTTATGAGCATGTTAGCAGCATCATACGCTAACGCCGCCATGGCATCCGGTTCAACATTATATTTTGCTTTGTAGTCTTTAACGAACGATGCCATAGCCGGATCATCAATGGCTACCATGTTGACAAAGTAGGTGTTATTTAATGCATCTGCTCCGGCAATCTTTAGGAGATCTGGAGAATCCCATCCATCTCCGCCCATAATAGGTTGCTTCATCCCCATTTCACGGGCTTGTTTAACTATGAGCCCCACTTCCTGATAATAACCTGGGATAAACACATAGTCCGGATTAGCCGACTTTGCTCTTGTTAGCGTGGCACGAAAATCTTTATCACTAGAGGCGACATATTGTTCCGTATCTACAATTGTGCCATTCCCCTTCTTAAAATTATTAATAAATGCTTCTGCTAATCCTTTAGAGTAATCGCTTTTTTGATCGATGAAAACCGCTGCAGTTTTGGCTTTTAAACTATTTAATGCAAATTTGGCCGCCACTTCACCTTGAAATGGATCTATAAAACAAGCCCGGAAAATCCAAGGTTTCACTTGGCCATTCTCAACAGTTACCTTCACATTCGTCGATGTCGGGGAAAGCAACGGTATCTTATTATCTGTAGCCACTTGAGATGCGGCCAACGTGTCCGTACTGGCATACGACCCTAAGATAGCAACTACTTTATCTTGTCCGATAAGTTTAGTTACAGCGGCAGTCGATTCGCCAGCATCCGATTTGTTGTCCGCACTAACATTCTGCAACTTCTTACCGAGCACACCTCCCTTAGCATTTTGTTGCTCGAAGGCAAGGTCAACCCCATTCACAGAAGACTTACCGAATGTTGCGTTTGCCCCACTCAATTCAAAATTGCTTCCGACTTTAATTACTCCACCGCTTCCGCCATTTCCACTGCTCCCTGATGTTGCATTCGTCCCACACCCAACCAGAAGGGTAGCGCTTAGTAAGACTCCTGTCAAAACGGTTAATATCTTTCGCATTCCGTTATTCCTCCTCCTCATAGTTGATCTTTTTCTCCCTCGAATTACTTCCCATCTCATAGCTTTGTTATCTTTAGATTTCAAATAAATAAAATGCAATATGTTATAAAGTATAAGTTCGGCATCCCTCTAAAGATTTTTCCCTTCACCTCCCTAATTTTTATAAAACTAAGTTTTTGACCTGCAAAATAAAAAAACCTCCCTGACCCAGGGAGGAAAACCCAGGCAAATTTGTTATAATACAGGCCCCTAAAATTAAAGCCATTTTATAACTATTGTGCCATGGTGTCAACGATTTTGTTTTCCTGTGCAATACAAATGTATCTCTAGAAGAGAGTGCGCTTATCTCCTTGACGTCGTGTTACGCGCTGCTGATCAAAAAACTCAAGCAAAGGAACCGCATATTTTCGGGACGTACCCCATAACTCTCGTACCTCAGCGACGCCAACTTCCCCATGTAATTTAAGCACTTCCACCAAACCGTCTTTCGCTTTTTGAATATCGCTCTTATTGTAATAGAACCCACTTACAGCTACCCATTCACCCTGTTCACATAGATATCCAGCATACTCTGGTATATCTACTTTTTGGATGCCACACGTTTCAGATACTGTCCCTAACTCTGGAGGTGTTAGCCCAACGTTTTGCCAGAGAGATCTTAAGGCATTAAGTCGTTTTTGAATCTCGGAAGGAATTACAGCTCCTTCGATTGTTTCTACTTTGCTCCCAGAGATGCGATAAAAACCACGTACTGAACCTGATTCCAAAACTGTTTGCCAACGACGATGCGTCCAAGTAATTCCGAGGCGAGTTTTTAATTCCTCACGGCTAATTCCTCCGCGCAGGGGATTTAAGCCTTCGTAGGTTTCTACGATCGAAATTAATTTTAGGCGCCAAGTCTCGGCCATTTCCTTCCCCCAATAAAGAGCGTTGTCATCTTCCTTCAAGATCTCTAGTCGTTGCGAATTTTCTAAAGATCTTAACCCCCCTTCCAGTTCTGCTAAGTCAATATGCAAGCGTGCTGCTAAATCTGGTCCTGATTGAGGTTCAGCCATTTCTCTTTCCAAGAGGTCAAGTGGATCTCCTTGATCTTTTATTCTTAGTTGTGACAATACGCTCTCTCGAAACCTTTTCTGCTTGAACTCAGCAACACTGAGTACTTTTCCGCCAGCAATCGTATGAGTAGGTGAGTAGAACCGAAGCACAAAACGGTCTCCAGGTGCCGCCACTACAGGCTGTTCTAGCAGAATTTGCGCAAATCCTTCTTGCCCAGGTTCTAGTTCCTCGTGATCCAGAAGATGTATTCGTCCAAGGATCTCCGTTGTACCAAGGTGAAAACGAACTCGCTGCCTTTGTATTAAAGATTTTTCTGCCGAGGAAAGATTTGAAACCTTCAAGTCTAATATCTTTCCTACCTTAAAGTTATTTGGCATAACAAGGACAGAGCCTTGCTCCACCTCAGTAACATCTACCCCCGCTAGATTAACCGCTACCCTCAGCCCAGCTTCCGCTAAATTAACTTTGTTTTTGTAGACTTGCAGTGAACGAACCTTAGTCAAAATATGAGCTGGTTCAATCACCAACTCCTGCCCTAGTTTGATCACACCACTGTTAAGTGTCCCTGTCACCACTGTTCCAAACCCTTGAATGCTAAACACCCTGTCAAGAGGCATACGAACTGGCCCGGACGTTTTCTTACTTTCTACGTCCGAGAGCAACTCGTCAATGGTTTGATGTAAGAAAGGAATTCCTTCACCTGTTAGAGCAGATACCCGACAAAGCGGAGCTTCGTGGAATACCGTTTCTTTAAGTCCCTCTCGCACCTCTTCCTCCATAAATTCGAGCCACTCTTCATCTACGAGGTCGACCTTATTGATAACAATAATTCCTCGAGGTATCCCAAGTAAGGTCAGGATATCCAAATGCTCCTGTGTCTGAGGTTTAATTCCTTCATCTGCCGCTATTACCAACATCACAACATCCATACCACTCGCCCCAGCCAACATTTGGCGTACAAAACGCTCATGCCCTGGAACATCTACAATTCCAACTTGCCGTCCACTAGGCAGTCTCATATGCGCAAACCCCAGTTCAATGGAGATCCCCCGTTGTTTTTCTTCCTTCAAGCGATCCGTTTCTATGCCGGAAAGTGCACGAATCAATTCTGTTTTGCCATGGTCAACATGCCCTGCAGTACCTACTAAATAGTGTCGTTCATCCATTTTCGATCCCCTTATTTATTTGATTTAGAACAGAAGTTTGTTAGCCAATTTCTGAAAGTATGTTTATCCTTTGAATAAATAACCTCTCTATGTTCTAAGCGTTTTGCAATCTTGATCTCCCTAATAAAGTCCCTGTAACGATTCTGCTGCTTATATACGACCCCTAAATTATTATGGGGAAGCGGATAATCCGGATTAATGCGGATCGCCTTTTGGTAATATTCTATAGCTAACGTTAACTCGCCCTCTTCTCTTGCAATATTACCCAGATTATTCAGGGCATGTATTAGGTAAGCATCATGTTTCAGTGCCTCTTCAAAACAACGTTTTGCTTCGTCTCGGTTGAGCCTATTAACGAAAACAACTCCCAGTTTATTATGGGCCATCGCATCCGTGGGATTCTCACGGACATATGTTTGTAACGTTTCTTCAGCCTCGTCTAATTCTCCCGCTTCTAGATGTTTTATAGCCTTTTCATAGAGTGTCCTCAATAACATCACCCTTTGTCTCATGATGACTGTATCTTAACCATTCCCAGATCTTACTAATTTCATGTTTTTCATTCGAGACCGCAGTTTATTTACTAAATCTCTAAAAATTTCTAGTCAACCATCCTATCCCCATCTTAGACCTCTTACGAAACTAGTTTAAAGGCTTGTTAGAACGCTTCTACAACTAACCATTAATCTCCTTTATGCCTTTCGCCAAAAGTACAGAATCATCGGCAACAATACTAATCCCAAGTAACCAAATAGAGGATATACGAACTGTACTAGTTGAGAGAATTTAACTCCTGCTACTGGTAACAGAAGGAGCATTAGAAAGAGCGTCGCTTGACCATAACCCAACTTGCCCGAATCAACCACTCGGCTAACAAGGCTAAATCCATTTCCGATTGCTGCAGTAATCATAGCTAACCATAAAACGATTACATATAAAAAGGCGGGCCAGTCTCCTAATTTCCCTGCTATAGCCACCATGGGGATTTCTAACCCTATAGTATCAGGAAACCGTAGTAATGCAGCCCCTATGACGAAGGCAAATAATCCAAGTGCTCCCCCACCTACCACTGCACCTAACCGAGCCCCTGGTCGTTGAACGTCACGTCCTAAAGATGCAAATACCACCATAGCTAGCGTTAAATTAAAGGATACGTATAGAACTGCAGAAAGGGCCCAATGTTCAACAATAGGGTTTGGAAGGATTACTATACCCTCACCATCACCTGAACTGGCGAAGAAAACGGCCACTGTTGCAATACCTAAACAAAAGGCAAATTTCAAGGGTATCAAGACAGAATTAATCCATAAAACGCCTTCACCGCGAAACCATAAGGCTAAAGCAATCACTGAACCTGTTAAAGAGATTCCCAACCACCTGGAAAAGCCAAAGTATTCGTAAAAGAGTGCCCCACTACCAGAAATCATCGCTAGCATGCCCACGAATAGAAGAACACTAACGATTGCATCCGCCCAACGCCCCCACCTATTACCGAGTAGGTGTATGAAAAATTCTGGATAGGAAGAGATTTTCCAGCGTTCTTGCAAATCTAACATACCCCAACCTAAAAGCGAAAATAGAACTGCACTGACAATGACTCCCGCTAGACCCCAACGTCCAAACCGTGCAAAAAACTGCTGTATTTCTAGACCTGAAGCAAATCCCGCCCCCATGACAGCGCCCACGTAAGTGGCGGCAACTTGAAACGTTGTTTTCCACTTCATTTTGTTTCCCCCCCGCCATCATCCTTATGGCAAAAGGAGAAATCTCATGCATAAAAGGGCTAAATTTTGGCAAAAATTTAACTATATATTTGTTGCATAATATTAGGGGGTATCTTGTGAGCCTATTTTCATTAAGAACTGAGCCTCAAAAAATCAAAGCCCATGTAGATGACCTCTCAGCCAAAGCAAAACTTGAAACGCGACTATCTGACCTCTTTATTTCAACCCGGAAACGTCCCGCCATAATCCTATGTATTGGCACCGACCGATCAACTGGAGATGCTTTGGGCCCTTTGATTGGTACGCATCTTTCGCGCTTGAATCTTCCACACCTTCATGTATACGGAACACTGGATGAGCCTGTCCATGCTACTAATTTAGGCGATAATATACAGTCTATTCATGACACATTCGAAAATCCCTTTATCATAGCTATCGACGCCTGTCTTGGACGACTGGATTCCATTGGATGCATTACGCTTTCAGACGGTCCGTTGAAACCTGGTGCCGGTGTTCACAAACAGCTTCCCGAAGTAGGGGAGGCGCATATGACAGGAATCGTCAACGTTGGAGGGTTTATGGAATATATGGTCTTGCAAAACACAAGACTTAACCTCGTGTGGCGAATGTCCGAAAACATTAGTTCTCTCCTTACTCATTCTTTTCTAAAAGTACGCTATGAGTACCGCTAGATTTTCTCCCCGTTCATTGCCTTAGCTATGACTTCTTTTTCTTCTCCGGTCAGTGAATACGTAGACTGGCCGAAGTTAACTGGTTTAGCGTATACTCTTGCTTCCTCACGGTTATGGATGGAGCTGAGTACAACTCCGTTACCTTCTTGGTTCAAGAGAGCCACGGCAAAGCTCAAATCACTTCCCACGTTTTCAAATGCTCTGAAGCGAATTAATTCTACATGATCTACACTTGCACGTAATTTCTTCTCAACAGAATTTAGTCTCGCGTCATATTCTTCCTGTTTTTGCTCCTGTTTGGCCACTCTTTCAATGTTGTCTTGTAGTAATGTTTCTAATTGAAGTCCAGACATGAATGTCTGCAAACTAACATATGATGCTTCAAAGCGCCTCATTCGCCGTAAGAGTGCGAATGTCGCTATTAAAGAGATGAGTAATAGTATTGCTAATACAGTAATAGCCCACCAATGTAAAGGCATAATTTCCTCAAATAGTTTCAATGTTTCCCCCCCCTTTTATCAATCACTATAGATTCTTTACAATTCTGCCGATTACATACCCAAATGTAGTGTAGTGAAGAAAAGGGTTAATGGTACGGCAATAAATATAGCTGGCAATAGGTTACCAACTTTAATTTCTTTAATCTCCAGGATATTAAAACCTATTCCTAAGATGAGTAGACCTCCTGTAGCGCCCATTTCTGCAATTACCTGAGAAGAAAAAACTCCTTGCAGTAACCCTGCTGCCAAAGTTATACCGCCTTGATATACAAAGACTGGTAAAGCTGAAACCAAAACACCAGTTCCCATAGAAGAGGCAAATACTAATGCTGAAATACCATCTAGCATCGATTTTGCAAATAGTATGTTATGTTTTCCAGTTAAACCACTCTCTAGTGAGCCCATGATTGCCATTGCTCCAACGCAATATATCAAACTTGTCGCCACGAATGCTTTCGTAAATCCTGATTCTTGCCCGTTTTTAGAAAATTTTCGCTCTAGCCATTCACCAAAATGCTGTAAACGGAGTTCTATATTTACCCATTCACCTAAGACGCCTCCTAACACTAAACTCATAATAACAATTATTGGGTTTTTTGTTTGCATTGCCATGCTTCCACCTATAAGCAAAACAGCTAGTCCAATCCCCTGGATAACAGTTTTCTTCATTCTTTCAGGCAAAGCATGTCCAAACAATAGTCCCATTACTCCTCCAAACACAATCGCCAAAGTATTTACTATAGTACCTAACAAAGAATTCCCTTCCTTCATAGATATAGGCTATCCTCAAAGTGAATATTGTTGCTCAACTATTGTAATTTTAATCCTTTACCAATTTTTGTTTCCGATAATGTTCCACGTGGAACATTATGAACAAAGAAATGTAGTTACAAGTCTCTAACCTTGTAACTATTAAAATGAATCAGTTTATGAAATTTATAGCCTTATACGTTTCATGCCAATTAAATAACTAACACTTAATTATTGTTTTATAAAATTTATTGCACCGAATATAATTGAACGATGGCGCATATAAGAGTGAGAGGCATTCGCTGTTCTAACACTTTATGAATCGTAGGCATGCTTCCTGACATATAGATGAAATTGGCGGTGTTATTAGCGCAAAATATTTTTAAAAATATTACTTATTGACTATAATAATCCAGTTTTTAAACATAACACCTCACGATATTCGCATAGTTAGACGTGAAGATGTAGAAGATTAAGTAAATCTGATCAAAGATTTCAATAATAATATACTGATAAAGAAAGTTTTAGCTGTATTTTGATCTACAGAAGATATCATGATACTACTTTCTGGAAGTTTCATTCAATATTATATTGAAATAGTAAGTTAAGGACCATCTAGCCAGCTCTCTGTTCCACGTAGAACAACCATTTCCCGTCTTAAATACTCCAATTCAGCTACAAGTATTCCCCCAAAAACTTCTCAGTTAACAGCAACCTAAATTAGGACCACCGTCAACACACAAAGTAGATATCTAAGACTGACAACTAAGTTATATCTTAAATATTACTATGCTACTCATAATGATACCTAAACTTCTAAAAATTGCCTTGTTTGAGTCAGTACATTATACGAATGTACACAACTACATATTAGACGACTCTTTGGATTATTTGTCACTGCACTGCGAAAATAGACCGTTATAGCGACGTCGGTATATCACTAGATGAATCTTTAAATTAATTTTTAAAGAAATTGGAAAAATTATTTATTTGAACAATAAACACTATAAAAAATTTGAATGAAGAATACCATGTAACTGCATAGGACGTGAGCGGAGTACCTAACATCAATTAAAGGCTAAACATGTGCCCATTAAAGCCTTAAGGGCGTAGACAGAACTATTCCATAAAATCAGCATATTCTCCGATACCACAGATGGCAATTAAGAACATACAAGCGACGTAGTATAGTACATAGTACCCAATACACGTGTTTATAACATAGTAACCGAGAAATAGTACCAAAAGTTTGTTTGTGATTCTAATAAACAAATAGTTGCGGCAGCACGAGTGAGCGTACAATATTGATTGACTTGCTATTCGAGTCTCTGAACAAAATTATAAATGTTCCATGTGGAACATTTATGATTAATCAATTCTTACGTTCCACAAATCAAGGAGGCGATTTAACTCATCCTCGGAATAGTATTGAATTTCAATTTTACCCCGTTTGTAATCGCCCTTTAAAGAAACCTTTGTTTGGAAACTTGAACGCAAACGATCTTCGACGTTGTGTAGAACAGGAGCAAGTTCAAGCGGAGGTTTTTGTTTAGCCGTTTTTTCTGAGAGTCTGTTGATAAGATCTTCGGTTTCACGAACAGATAACTGCTCTTGAGCAGCTTTTTGGGCAGTCAAAACTTGTAAAGATGAATCCTTAATTCCGAGTAAAACTTTGGCATGTCCTAGAGAAATCTTCTCACTTCTTAGTAATTCAAGAACAACCTCCGGCAATAGTAAAACACGTAGCAGGTTAGCTACAGTTGTACGGGCCTTTCCAACACGCTGAGCAACTTGTTCTTGAGTTAATCCATAATCAACAGTAAGTCGATGATAAGCCATTCCTTCTTCAATCGGAGATAGGTCGGCTCGTTGAATATTTTCGATAAGGGCCCTCTCGGCCATTTCCTGGTCGCTGCATAACTGTACAATACACTTTATTGTGTCAAAACCTGCAATCCTAGCAGCACGCAACCGTCGTTCCCCAGCAATTAAGCAATAACGTTCACCCACGGGTCTAACTAAAACAGGTTGTAATAAACCGTGGTCACGTAACGAATCTGCCAAATCATTGAGTGCTTGGGGATCAAACTCTCTTCTAGGTTGATCAGGGTTAGGCTCGATATCACCAATAGGGATTTCTTTGATGCCAGGATTATCCCCTAGTTCATCAGACAACAGTGCCTGAAGTCCTCGACCTAGACCTTTTTTAGACACGCTCTAAAACCTCCTTCGCAAGTTCACGATAAACTTCAGCGCCTCTAGAGCGAGAATCGTAAGAGTTAATGGGCTTTCCGTGACTTGGAGCCTCACTAAGTCGGACATTTCGAGAAATTATTGTTCTAAAAACCTTTTGTGGGAAAAACTTTTTAACTTCATCAACTACTTGAATAGCCAGGTTAGTACGAGCGTCAAACATAGTTAATAAAGCACCTAAAACATTAAGATTTGGATTTAAGTGTTTGCGAACTCTTTCTAGTGTGCTCATTAAAAGGGTCAGTCCCTCTAAAGCATAGTACTCACATTGAATAGGAATCAAAACATCAGTTGCCGCAGTAAGAGCATTTAGAGTAAGAAGTCCCAACGATGGTGGGCAATCTATAAAAATAAAATCAAATTTGTCACTAATACTTTCCAATGCACTTCTCAATTTACCTTCTCGAGAAATCTGCGCTACTAATTCTATCTCCGCTCCAGCCAATTGAATTCTTGCAGGAACAACTTTTAAATTTTTTTGATCCGTTTTCTGAAGTACTAATTCCAGTGGGACATCGTTAATTAATACGTCATAGATACAACGCGTCAGCTTATGTTTCGCGACCCCCAGGCCACTGGTAGCATTCCCCTGAGGGTCTAAATCCACGAGAAGAACACGTTTACCTAGCTCTGCCAGACAAGCGCTTAAATTTATTGCCGTAGTCGTTTTTGCGACACCACCTTTTTGATTGGCTACAGCGATCACTTTTGTCATCAAACGCGTACACATCCTTTTAATACTAAATACAAAAGATATTAAAGACTCATACTTTAGATAGTATCAAACCCCCCCCAATAAAAAAAGCGTTATTAACGCTTTTTTTAACAAATACATAAATTATTTTAAATTTATTCCAAATTCAGGTACTTATAAGACCATTTCTCAAAAATTCGGGTTAACTTAGACTGAAATAAAGAGACCACCGAAGTGATCTTCTTAGCCACCAACAGCTATAATCGTTGGCAACGCCTTATAAATACTTTGTTTGAGTGGTTCACTGCTCACGACTTTACCATTCATTTTAACTGTGCGGATAGACTTAACGATTGACCCTGGTTGACCATGTTGCTTTACTATTGATACACCGTGAGTAAGGGTTTCATCCACGAGTCGCTGCTCTTCTGCAGGAATAATAGACTCTGTAGTATTCGTAATAAAAACTTCTTGCCCAGGTTTAACCTTACCATACAATTCAATAGTCACAGAATTAGCACTTGATTTGCTACGAACCAGAAGGTATCCACCAGTATTATTGTTAAATTTTAGATCAAGATCCGGGTATGCAACGGTTGCATCTTGTCCAAGTGGTACATAGGATATCGCCAAATCATGATTACTACGTTGTGTGACAGCCAAGTTTGCTAATAAACCTGTGTTGTACAAAGTACTGGATACCTGACATATTCCTCCAGCTAATCCAGGAACAAACTGACCATTGACAATAATATAAGCATCTTTATATCCGCCATCGACGGTTCTTTCACCAACGATTTGATTAAAGGATAAAGTATCACCTGGTTTCACAACCGCCATATCCAAAGCCTTTGCTGCAATACGGACATTTTCTGACCTCGCAATTTGTGAAGGATCAAACCGAGTGGTATAACTCGCTAATAAACCAGTAATTTTTTGGTCTTCCAATTGTACAGCAGTCAAATTAGGCAATTGTTCCTTAAATTCGACCTTGATCTCAGATGCAGGCTTATAAATATTGATTGCTTTAATTTGTGAACTCAGCGCTTCAGAATCAAAAACAGAACCTACATGTTCACTTTTAATAGTCATCGTATTTTGATTCGTTACATCGAAAGAAGCGTCCACGGCGGGTTTAACAAATTCATTTAAGGTCTGGTTCAGTTTTTCCTTTAATTTTTTGTCATCCCACTTTTGAGACAAGTCAAAGTTCATTCCTTTAGCTGCAGCCATTTTTGTTACAACCTTATTACGAAATGAACCCTTTCTGCTAATATCATAGGCTTCTTGTAAAGCTAGATCTGAAGTCACCGTCAAGCCAAGATCTTCTAACCTAATCTCAGGTGATTTTTGACCCACATTTAGTTTCACGGACTGATTCATTAAGCGTTGAGTTTCTTTATCAATTGCAATTTTCGCTTGCTCTAAGGATAAATCACCAACGTTAATTCCAGAAATCGACACCCCTTCTACGATGACGTGTTGATCCCGAGTATAGAACATTAAAGGAGCAATAACTAAGACGAGCGTAATTAACAGAAGTCCGAATGTCATATAGAAAGACTTTGTTCTCAAAATTCGTTTTAGTCCATTCCAACGTTTCGTTATTGGCTTTTGAAATTCTCCATGACCAGCACTTTGATCTTCTGACTCTCTCATACGTCCCCCTCCGAATATCTACCTCTTATCTAATATGCCTCATAATTACCTTATAAATTCGACGTTCTTCTCATTTATCCTTCACAGAATTGCATAAAAAAGAGCCCTACTTCTCAAAGCAACGCTCCAAACGTACCAATCTGTATCAACAAATTGGTTTTTTCGCAGGTGTACCGGCTTGACGTGGGAATTGTGATGATGTTTCCCTAATCTTTCTAATTACAACAACAGCCCTATGCTCTGCTCCTGAACCTAGATTAAAATGTTCTACCCCTTCAATAGTACCCCCTACAAGAGATAATGCCTTTTGGGATTCCGCTAATTCATCGTCAACTTGAGCTCCCTTTGGAGCTAGGAGCAATCCATCAACCTTAAGAACTGGTAAAGCGTACTCTAATAAGACCGGTAGACGAGCCACAGCGCGTGAACTTACAGTATCAAAATGCCCTCGATAACGGACATCTCTTCCAAAGTTTTCAGCCCGAGCATGGACTGTCTTAATCCTCTTTAGTCCTAAGGACTCTATCACGATATCTAAAAAGTCCAAACGTTTCTTTAAAGAATCCACGAGTACAATATCCAATTCCGGATGTAAAATTTTTAGTGGAATACCAGGGAAACCGGCTCCAGTACCTAAGTCTGCAAAAGATTTACCTCTAATAAATTTTGAAAGAACCATCGAGTCAATGAAATGTTTTAATATAACATCTTGAGGATCTGTAATTCTTGTTAAGTTTAACCGTTGGTTCCAATCAAGTAAAAGAGCTCCAAAATCACAAAAATGAGTAACCTGCAAATTAGATAAACTATATCCTAAATGCTTATCAGTTAATTCTTGTATCACCGGCGCATATTCCTGAAACATCATCGAACTCCCCCTCTGCGCCGTTGTTCTAAGAAAACAAGCAATACGGAAATATCTGCTGGACTAACTCCTGTAATACGAGAAGCCTGCCCTAAGTTAAGGGGATGGACCTCCATGAGTCGTTGCCTTCCTTCAGTAGATAAGCCGCGCACTTCTTCATAATCAAGCAAATTCGAAAGATTACGGGATTCTAACTTTGTAAACCTCTCGATCTCCGCCCATTGTTTTTCTATATAGCCTTCATATTTAATTTCAATCTCCGCTTCTTCTAGTGCTTCGACGTCGCAGTTTTCTAACTCCGGTAAAAGCTTAGTTAGATGAGTAATAGAAATTTCCGGTCTACGAATTAATTCCTCAGCACTAATTCCTCCACGAGTCTGAGTTGATTTTGCTTCAATCATGACATGTTGTAAATCCTCTCTCAGCGGTGAGAAAACAGTAGATTTCCAGAGTTTCTTGATATACTCTAAGTTCTCCTTTTTCCTTTGAAAACGTATCCAACGCTCCTCATTGACTAACCCTATAGATCGTCCTCTTTCAGTCAACCTTAAATCAGCATTATCCTGGCGTAAAATTAGACGGTATTCAGCACGAGACGTCAAAAGTCGGTAAGGCTCCTTAACCCCTTTTGTAACCAAATCATCTATTAAAACACCTAAATAACCTTCCGAACGACGAAGGATAAAAGGATCTTTTCCAAGCGACCGAAGTGCGGCATTAATCCCAGCCATCAATCCTTGGGCTGCGGCTTCTTCATATCCAGAGGTTCCATTTAATTGGCCTGCCGTAAACAACCCCGGTAACTGTCGTAACTCTAAGCCTAGAGAAAGTTGATGAGGTAAAACATAATCATACTCAATCGCATATCCTGGGCGTAACATTCGGACCTGTTCAAGTCCTGGAATGCTCTGTAGAATCTGAATCTGAACTTCCTCCGGCATACTAGTCGATAAGCCCGCGACATAAAGTTCGTCACTTTGCCATCCTTCCGGCTCTAAAAATATCTGATGTGCTTCTCGTTGGGCAAACCGCACTACCTTATCTTCAATCGAAGGGCAATAACGGGGACCAATTCCCTCAATTTCACCAGAGTACATAGGCGCACGATAGAGGTTTTCTCGAATTATATCGTGTGTCTTAGAAGCTGTGTAGCCAAGCCAACATGGAACTTGCTTAGAGGGATCATTGTGCCAAAATTGGCTCTCTGTGGGCATAAACGAAAAATGCAACGGCAGATTATCCCCAGGTTGGCAACGAAACTTGGCATAATCAACTGAGTGTCGATGTATTCGGGGTGGTGTACCAGTTTTAAACCTTCCTAATTCAATGCCAAAATCTTTTAATGAATCCGAAAGAGACATGGCTGGCATCTGCCCGTTTGGACCGCCTTGGTACATAGCAGCGCCTATAATAATTCTTCCACGTAAATATGTGCCGCTTGTTAGGACAACGCTCTCTGCTCTAAAACACGCACCAGTTCGCGTCACAACGCCACTGATCATGGTGTTATCCACAATGAGTCGTTCTACCAATCCTTGGCTTATAGTTAACCTGGGCTGGGCCAGGAGAACATCCTTCATCCGATTATGGTACGACTGTTTATCTGATTGTAGTCGCAAAGCATGGACAGCAGGTCCCTTTCCGGTATTTAGCATTTTAACTTGCAAGGAAGTCTCATCTGCCACTATTCCCATTTGTCCACCTAAAGCATCTATTTCTCGAACCAAATGACCCTTAGCCGGCCCACCTACCGATGGATTACAGGGCATATGTGCAATTGTGTCAATATTTAAAGTAATCAAGAGGGTCTCGCACCCTAAACGTGCCGCGGCAAGGGCAGCCTCACAACCAGCATGCCCTGCGCCAACGACAATTACATCGTATTTTCCAGCGAAGTATTCCAAAACTCTTCCTACTTTCCGATACAAAATCTAGAGAAGATATCTTCAAGAAGAGATTCTTGAACATTATGTCCCGTAATTTCAGAAATATTTTCAACTGCTTGACGAATATCTATCGAAAGGATATCCCAAGGCATATCCTTTTGAATACTCTTCAACGCCTGTGTTAGAGCAGTATTGCAACGCTCCAGTGAAGAAATATGTCGTACATTAGAAAGGAGTGGAGCTGATTCAAGCATAGACTCCCCTTTATAAACTCTTCTTGAAATTTCAGCTTCAAGCTCTTTAAAACCCCTAAGTTCGAGGACAGAAAAAGGAATCCAAACTCCCTTTTCATTGAAACAGGGTATTTCTGTAGCCTTTAACAAGTCTATTTTATTCACAAGAACAATAACACTTTCCGCATAAGTCCTTAGAATATAATGTTCATCGTCAGTTAAGGGGACGTTAGCCTGAACAACCAACAAGATAAGTTCTGCATTCTCTAATGCTTTCCACGTTCTTTCGATTCCAAGACGTTCTACCACATCTTCACTCACGCAAATACCTGCAGTGTCCACTAGTTGAAGCAGAATTCCGCCCACACTCACGGACTCTCTAATTTCATCACGCGTTGTCCCCGGAATATCGGTCACGATGGCTCGCTCTTCATGCAATAGCGCATTCAACAAACTTGATTTACCAACATTCGGACGACCGACGATAACAGTTAGCAGACCATCTCTTAAAATTTTACCTGTTTTACTTCCTTCCAAAAGGTTCTGAATGTGATTAAGAGCAACAGTTACTCGTACTTCAAGGTTTTCTCGATCCAAGCTTTCAACATCATCTTCAGGAAAATCAATTCCAGCTTCAATAAAGGCGAGAATTTCCAGAATTTCCTCGCGTAAATCAATAATAGCCTTTGAGAGTCCCCCATTTAACTGAGTTAAGGCCAAATTAGCAGCTGTCTCAGTTCGGGAACTTATTAAATCAATAACAGCCTCCGCTTGAACTAAGTCAAGCTTGCCATTTAAAAACGCTCTTTTAGAAAATTCACCAGGCTCAGCTAAACGTGCACCATGACGAATACATGCTTGTAAAATTCTCTGAGCAACGAAAGGACCACCGTGACAATTTATTTCATAGACATCTTCACCAGTAAATGAGGACGGTTCCAACATTCTACCGATCAGTACTTGATCAAGAACTCTATCCTCGTCACTAAAAATTCCAAGGTTTAGGGTGAAATTTTCGCGTCGGACCCATCGTTTCATAGATTGAGGATGGAAACAGGCTTCAATGATCTTTCCCGCCCCCGCCCCCGATAATCTTAAAATATGAATACTTGTTTCCGCCATAGCTGTCGCAATAGCGACAATGGTATCTTCCAAACCCGGATCATCTCCATTTAATTAAAAGTTAGCTACATTATAGCCTTTTCAAATAATCGGTCTAATACTCTCAACAAATCATAAAAAACTTGGCTTGCGCCAAGCCTTAGCGGATACACCCAAAATAATACTTTTAGACTGGTATAAAAAAAGGAGGGGTTTTTCCCCTCACTCAAACTAAACTACCACGTACAATCAAAAATAGAAGTTTTGGGAAGCATAAAAGTAAAGTTGCCTCTATGCTCTTTTGAGTGATATAACAACACGCCGATTTGGATCATTACCCTCACTAAATGTTGAAATTCTAGCTTCATCCTGTAAAGAAGTATGAATAATCCTTCGTTCATGAGGGTTCATCGGTTCTAGGACTATCCTTATTCCGGTCCGCTTTACTTTTTCAGACAATCTTTTCGCGAGACGTACTAGCGTTTCTTCACGACGTTGTCTATATCCTTCTACATCGACAATTATACGAACACGCTCGGACAATTTCTTAGCTACAGCTAAATTAGTCAAATATTGAAGCGCATCTAAAGTATCTCCGCGTCGGCCGATCAGAATCCCAAGTTCAGGTCCGGTAATATCAATATGCCAGTGCTCACCGTTCTTACTCACGAGAGTAGTCGCATTTACATCCATAGTTTGACAAACTTTATGAATGAAGTCTGCAGCCAATAAGCCTGGATCATCTTCATAAGAAACTCGAACTCTCGCAAGGCTTTTTCCAAAGAGACCGAATAAACCTTTTTTAGTAGGTTCTTCTAAAACTTCAACCTTTACACGATCACGATCAACGGCTAATTCTAAGACCCCAGCAGCAATAGCTTCTTCGACCGTCTTCCCGCTTTTCTCTGTAACCCTCATGAACGCTCCTCCTCACGTCTTCCCCGTTAACTACTATGCAGCCTTCTTTTCATTCGATAACTTACGATTAATATAAAGTTGTTGAAGAATCGAAACTACATTCATTGTTACCCAATATAAAGCCAATCCAGCAGGAACGGTGGCGCTTATGTAAGCAAAAAATACTGGCATAATGTACAACATTGTCTTTTGAGTAGGATCTGTAGAAGCATTTGGATTCGTTACTTTTGTTTGCAGATACGTTGTTGCTGCAGCAAAAATAGGTAAAATCAAATGATATGAGGGAGTAAATCCATAGACCTTCGTTAAATCAAAACCCAAAAACCAGTGAGCTGCAGTATCTGAACCATAAGGGAAATTTCTTAATGTGCTATATAAACCCCAGAAAATCGGCAACTGTACAACAATAGGGAGACATCCGCCCATAGGGTTTACTTTATGTTCTTTATATAATTCCATGACCTCAAGATTTGCTTTTTCTTTATCATTCTTATGTTTTTGCTGAATAGCCTTAATTTTAGGTTGTAAATCAACCGTCTTACGCATTGATGCCATTTGCTTATAAGTTAACGGATAAATCAAGGTTTTAATGATTACAGTCAAAAGTATAATCGCAACTCCATAATAAGGAAGACCTACGGCGGAAGATAAGTTATAGAGTATATGCAACAAATAGGTCATTCCTTGAATAAGAATAGAAAAAATGTTCACAAAAGCCCTCCTTAAACTGGGTCATGCCCTCCGGGATTAAGCGGGTGGCATTTCAATATACGTTTAATCGATTTCCAACTTCCTAAAATAAAACCATACTTTTGTAAAGCCTGAATCGAATACTCCGAGCATGTCGGATAAAATCGACAAGATTGACCTTTTAAAGGCGAAATAATCTTTTGGTATACGCGAATCATAAAAATTAAGCTTAGTTTCATAGTAGTTTACTCACTTTTAATAAGGGCATCCGCCCTCTTTAACATATTCATCATAGACTTTTCGACTTCCCAATAAGAAACTCCTTTGATTCCTGCCCTTGCAATTAAAATTATTTGCCGGTCCTTTCTAAGTTCCGGCATATGCAGACGAATAACCTCTCGCATAAGTCGCCTTGCGCGATTTCTCTGAACTGAATTGCCGACCTTCTTAGAAGCTACAAAACCGAAACGTTTTGGACCTTTGAGTACATAAATAGCTACATGTTTTACAGAATAATTTTTTCCGGCTGCAAAGATCTCTTGAAAGCCTGATTTTTTGCGTAAGCGGAATTTTCTTTTTAACATAACTCCTCCAGGCTAACATACCTTAGACCTAATTATATTTTAACTCCTACAACCCACGTTTAAACGTTTAGAGTTGTTTTATATAAAAAAAATTATTTAAAAAAAGGCCACATAATTGCGGCCTTAAACTGACAACTTCTTCCGACCCTTTAAACGACGGCGTTTTAAAACATTTCGCCCCGTTGGTGTACTCATGCGACTTAAGAAACCATGAACGCGTTTATGACGCCGATTCTTCGGTTGATATGTTCTCTTCAATTTAACGACACCTCCTTTATTTCAAACGAAAAAAACATTCAAAATCAAACTTACTTAGAGATTATACTCTAATAATTTTTATTCTGTCAAGCAAGGGACTTTGATAAGATGTGGATAACAATATTATTAAAAAAGTTATCCACTGTGAATAATTTAAATAAAGTCTCTATCTTCCTGTTGATAACCCTTCAAAAACTTGTTATTATGTTTCTACACCACCTCACGACAACTATATATCGAGTAATATTTTATCCACAGTACGTAATTAGATCGAGTTATCCACAAATGTGTATAAGTTTGTGTATAACTTTTTTATTGTCATTATTCTTACATTCTTAGACAAGGGAGGTCCGTCCATGCCACCACAGCCTATCTCACCTCACTTACTGTGGCAGGAAACGCTAGAAAAGCTGAAAAGTGAACTTTCCAAACCAAGCTTTGAAACATGGTTAAGTTCCACACAGCTTCTTCAAATTGATGGAGACACACTTGTCATAAGTGTTCCCAATGAATTTGCAAAAGATTGGTTAGAGAGTCGCTATGCACCTTTGATCCGATCTTCAGTTCAGTCCGTGTTGGGACATTCCGTAAGTCTCCGATTTATTATACCCAATCAAGAAGGGTCCTATGGCGAAGACTCAATTCAGTCCTTTCCAATTTCCCCTATTGACCCACAACAAGCTGAGCCTTTGCCTAATTCTCTTAATACTAAATATATCTTTGACACATTTGTCATAGGAAACAGCAATCGTTTTGCACATGCAGCTTCTTTAGCGGTCGCTGAGTCACCGGCCAAATCTTATAATCCCCTTTTCATATATGGAGGAGTTGGATTAGGGAAAACCCACCTAATGCATGCTATCGGTCATTATGTACTTCAACGATCACCTAATACCAAGGTTCTTTATGTTTCCAGTGAGAAATTTACGAATGAGCTTATAGACTCTATCAGAGACGAGAACTCCATTGAATTTCGAAATCATTACCGAAACGTGGACATTCTCCTGATTGATGATATTCAGTTTTTAGCAGGCAAAGAGAGGACTCAAGAAGAGTTCTTTCATACATTTAATGCGCTCCATGAAGCAAATAAACAAATAATTATCTCTTCTGATCGTCCTCCCAAGGAGATCCCTACCCTGGAAGACCGTTTACGTTCCCGATTTGAATGGGGACTTATCACTGATATACAGGCTCCAGATTTGGAAACCCGCATTGCTATTTTAAGAAAAAAGGCTAAGATGGAAAACCTTCAAGTACCCAATGAAGTAATGGTTTATATTGCAGATAAGATTCGTTCCAACATACGTGAACTTGAAGGAGCTCTTATCCGAGTTATGGCTTTTGCGTCTCTAAGTGCGATCCCCATTACTGCAGAAGTAGCGATAGAAGCGTTAAAAGAGATTATCCCAGCTAATAACACAAAGGAAATAACTATCGATATTATACAGCAATCAGTTGCAGGCTATTTCCATCTATCGCCCAGTGAATTCAAGGCTAAAAAACGGACACGTGCAGTGGCCTTTCCACGGCAAATTGCCATGTACCTTTCCCGTCAACTTACTGACTCATCATTGCCAAAAATCGGTGACGAGTTTGGTGGTAGAGACCATACCACCGTAATGCATGCACATGATAAGATTTCGCAAGCCTTACTTAATGATCCACAACTAGAGAAAAAAATTAATGAAATGATTCAACGTATTCAATCCGATTAATTTTTTTTGTAAATTTATGTGGACATCCTGTTCATAATATCTTAATAAAATAAACATTAATTTTTACATGTGGACATGTGGATAATATCAATCCGTCTGTCCACACCTTTTTCAACCTGCTTTTTATCAGTGTTTTAGCATGGTTAGCTTACTTGTCCACATGTTGACAAGTAATACTACTATAACTACTATTTTATTATCTTATTATTAATATCCCGTTTTAGAACCATGAGGATAAAGTTTTTAGGAGGATACGATTCTTATGAAAATCTTCTGCTCAAAAGAGGCACTACTTTCCGGAGTAAATGCTGTTCAAAAGGCTGTGTCTAATAAAAACACGTTGCCTATTCTTCAGGGAATTTTGATCAAAGCAGAACAACAGTCTTTACAATTTGCAGCGACTGATCTCGAAATGGGGATTCGTTGTGAAGTCCCGGCCCAAGTGGTTGAAGAAGGAACCATGATCGTACCTGCTAAGCTTTTTACTGATGTTGTACGGAAACTTCCAGATACATCTATAACCTTAGAAGAACGAGAAAAAACAATCACAATTGGTTATTATCAATCTGAGATTGTGTTAAATGGGTATGATCCTGATGAATTTCCTTTGTTTCCAGACTTTTTTGATCCTATTTCATTCACTTTACCCACTCCGATATTCAAAAACATGATTAGGCAGACTGTTTTTTCTTGTGCAATGGAAGAAAATCGTCCCGTTTTTACTGGAACACTTTTACAAATTGAAGGGTCCAATGTGCGCTTAGTTGCAACCGATACACATCGCTTGGCCTATAGCCTTGCAGAAATATCTAACCCCGAAGGGTCACAATTTAGTGGTATCGTTCCTGCTAAAACATTATCGGAAATATATCGCCTATTGCGAGATGAGGATGAAGTCTTAACCATTAGCTTTAGTCAAACTCAAGTAGTCTTTCAATTCGGATTGATTTATTTAGTTTCCCGTCTGATTGAAGGCCAATTTCCAAACTACAAACAAGTAATTCCTCAAACGTGTGAAACCAAAGTGAATTTATCCGTAAAAAGCTTCCTAGAAGCTGTCGAGCGGGCCTCTTTACTTTCTCGTGACAAAAACGGAGCCACTATTATCAGAATTAATGTTGAAAAGGACGAATTAAGAATTGATCAGTCGTCTGAATTAGGTAAAATATCGGAGCAAATTGGCATTGAGATGGAGGGTAAGGATGTCATGATTGCCTTTAATGCCAAATTTCTAATTGATGCTTTGAAAGTAATTGACAGCGATCAAATTATTTTTGAGCTTTCTGGTCCATTTAGCCCTGGTGTGATGCGTCCCTTAGACAATCCGAATTATCTTTATCTTGTTTTACCTGTAAGAACGTCTTAACTCAATATTATGATGATCAATAATCTATGCCTACAAAATTTCCGTAATTATCAAGATGAAAAAATACAATTCATGCCTGGTTCGAATATTTTGGTTGGAGATAATGGTCAGGGAAAAACTAATATCATAGAGGGAATCTACTACCTTTTGACAGGAAAATCGTATAGAGTACAAAGGGAACAGGAACTCTTGCGTTGGGAGCAAAGCGAATTCCATCTTTACGGGGACTTTCTATTGGCTCGCCATAAAATTTTGCTAGAGAGTCATTATCGCGACAAAAAGAAAATTGTGAAGGTTAACCAAGTACCTTGTCGTCGCTTATCGGATTTTGTTGGTACCATTAATGTAATTTTCTTTTCTCCAGATGACCTTGTCATGATAAAAGGAGGGCCTGCGGAGCGGAGGAGATTTTTGGACCTACATATTGCACAAATGCGTCCAGGGCATGTAAGCCTTCTTAATGCTTATAATAAGGCGGTGCAGCAAAAGAGTGCACTTTTAAAATCTTATGTTGAAAAATCCCTTAAATATTCGCAATTACAACTTTGGAATGAACAAATACTTGAATTGGGAGAAAAGGTTATTCGCAATAGAGCTGAACTAGCTGAACGAATTCAAAGGGTTGCGGATGATATCTATATGAATCTTTCATCGGAAAAAGAAAAGATACAAGTTTTGTACATTGCTTTAGGTAAAAGAAATATTAATAATGCTATTGCTGAATTCTCACAATTACTTCATGATAAACTGGAACAAGAAATTGAACGACAAATGGTATTGGTTGGTCCGCACCGTGACGATGTGCAAATACTTCTAAACGATAGACCGGCACGTTTATACGCTTCTCAAGGGCAGCAGCGCTCGTTAGTTTTGAGCTTAAAACTTGCTGAATTGGAACTTATTCGTCAAGAAAAAGGAGAATATCCCCTCCTCTTACTTGATGACGTATTGTCTGAATTAGATCGTTTCAGGAGAGACTACTTAATAAAATTCATTGAGTCATCTCGCATTCAGACCTTAATAACAATGACAAGTGCTGAGAGTCATCTTGAATCCGGAGCACTTTACCGTGTAGAACAAGGACATATAAGGAGGGAGCCATAATTGTACTTACATCTTGGTAGCGATGTTCTGATTAAGAAAGATAAAATTGTTGCAATTATTGACTTAGAAACTACAAAAGAAGGTAAAACTAGTAAAAAAATAATAAATGATATAAAAGATAATAAAAAAGTGAATTATATTTCCGAACTAGGTAAAGAAAAAACATTAATTATTACGAGTTCTGAATATTATTTTTCGCCTATTTCATCTATTACTTTGTTTAAACGTTCTTTTTTTAAGAATAGGGTTTGAATAATTAATATATGAGTCTTTGTTATCAGCGATTGGTTTCTAAATTGAATCAGTACGAAATTTAGTGTACAATAAAAAGGTTGAAGGTATTTTTTGGGAGGAAACAGCTTTGCAAGAAAACAAAGATATTCAAGTTCAGGATCCTAATGACAGTTATAATGCAGGGCAAATTGAAGTTCTCGAAGGACTCGAAGCTGTTCGTAAACGTCCTGGTATGTATATTGGCACGACAAGTAGCCGTGGGCTTCATCATCTTGTCTATGAAATTGTTGATAATAGTATTGATGAGGCGTTAGCAGGTTTTTGTAATCAAATTGATGTCTTCATTCGTGAAGACAATAGCATTACCGTAGTAGATAATGGTCGAGGGATTCCTGTAGATATTCATCCCAAGACTGGTAAACCGGCTGTTGAAGTAGCCCTAACGGTATTACACGCCGGTGGCAAATTTGGCGGTAGCGCAAGTGCTTATAAGGTGTCGGGTGGTCTTCATGGAGTGGGATTAAGTGTCGTCAATGCTTTGTCAAAATGGTTGGTTGTAGAAGTTTCTAAAGGTGGACATGTTTATCATCAGGAATATGCCATAGGTAAACCAACTACTGAACTAATTAATCTTGGGTCAACCGAGAATAACGGAACAAAGATATCCTTTATTCCTGATCCAGACATTTTTGAAGATACGATTTATGATTTTGATATTTTAACACATCGGCTTAGAGAACTTTCCTTTTTAAACAAAAGTGTAACAATTAATTTAACTGATGAGCGAACAAATATTAAAGAAACATTTTTACATACGGGTGGTATTCAGGATTTTGTTCGTTATCTTAATAAAAGCAAAGATTGTTTACATCCTCAGCCAATATTTATTGAAACAACGAAGGATAATGTTCAAGTCGAAGTATGCATGCAATATAATGACAGTTACGCCGAAAATTTATTTTCGTATGCCAATAATATTAATACTCAAGAGGGTGGAACGCATGAGGCTGGTTTTAAGTCTGCGTTAACTAGGGTAGTCAATGATTACGCTCGTAAAAGCAATATGATTAAAACCGGTGATACCAATCTTTCCGGTGACGACATTAGGGAAGGATTAACTGCTGTTATTTCAGTAAAAGTACCTGATCCCCAGTTTGAAGGGCAAACGAAAACTAAACTTGGGAACAGCGAAATACGGGGAATAGTGGATTCTGCAACTGGAGAAGGCTTAGGTGTTTTCTTAGAAGAAAACCCTTCAATTGCAAGAAAGTTTATTGATAAATCTGTACAAGCCGCCCGAGCGCGAGATGCTGCTCGTAAAGCAAGAGAGTTGACCCGTCGTAAAAGTGCGTTAGAAGGAACCTCCCTTCCAGGAAAGCTTGCGGATTGTTCTTGGAAAGAACCAGATCTGTGTGAAATGTATTTGGTCGAGGGGGACAGTGCAGGCGGTTCAGCAAAACAGGGTAGAGATCGACGGTTCCAAGCTATTTTGCCTTTACGTGGGAAAATTTTAAATGTAGAAAAGGCGAGACTCGATAAAATTCTGGGAAATGCTGAAATTAGAGCTATGATTACCGCAATGGGAACCGGGATTTCCGATGAATTTGATATAGGAAAAGCGCGCTATCATAAGCTGATTATTATGACTGACGCTGACGTGGATGGTGCTCATATTCGGACACTGTTATTAACCTTCTTCTATCGTTATATGCGACCATTAATCGAAAATCATTTTGTTTATATTGCTCAGCCCCCTCTCTTTAAGGTTAAAAAAGGGAGAGATATTCAATACGCCTATACAGACAACGAACTCAGTAAGATACTAGAAAAAATAGGTAGGGAAAAAGTTGAGATTCAACGTTACAAAGGCTTAGGAGAAATGAATCCTGACCAGTTGTGGGAAACCACGATGGACCCAGCAAAACGAACGATCTTACAAGTTACTATGGAAGATGCCATGAGAACTGAAGAAATGTTTACGGTCTTAATGGGAGACAAAGTCGAACCGCGCCGTGACTTTATTAATCGTCATGCTAAAGATGTACGTAATCTAGATGCTTAAAGGAGTGCTCATTCATGTCGGATGAAATGCTGGGAGGAAAAGTTCTTCCCGTTGAAATTGCGGATGAAATGCGAAAATCGTTTATCGATTATTCGATGAGTGTTATCGTTAGCCGTGCTTTGCCCGATGTTCGAGACGGGCTCAAACCGGTGCATCGTAGAATCTTATATACTCTTCATGAGTTGGGTCTGACCCCAAATAAACCGTATAGTAAGTCAGCACGTCTTGTCGGAGATTGTATGGGTAAATTCCACCCTCATGGGGATTCTTCAATTTATGATGCTGTTGTACGAATGGATCAGGACTTTGCTAGCCGCTATCCACTCATTGACGGGCACGGGAATTTTGGTTCTATCGATGGAGACTCTGCAGCCGCTATGCGTTATACTGAGCTTCGTATGGCTAAAATTGCGACCTATATGTTAGCTGATATCGATAAAGAAACTGTCGATTATACTCCTAACTATGATGAGAAGCAAGATGAGCCTACGGTGTTGCCTGCAAAATTTCCAAATTTACTCGTTAATGGTTCATCGGGAATTGCTGTAGGGATGGCAACCAATATTCCACCTCATAATTTATCGGAAGTCATCGATGCGACGGTGGCGTTGCTAGATAACCCCGAGTTAACCATTGACGACCTTATGAACTATGTCAAAGGCCCCGACTTTCCAACGGGCGGGACAATCATGGGTTATGAAGGAATCAGGTCTGCTTATTCAACAGGAAGAGGATCGATAAAAACACGGGCAAAAGCAAAAATTGAGAATATGGAAAAGTCGGGAAAAACCCGAATTGTAGTTACTGAAATTCCTTTCATGGTAAATAAAGCCAGAATGATTGAGAAAATGGCAGAACTTGTACGTGATAAAAAACTAGATGGAATTACTGACTTACGAGATGAATCTGACCGATCAGGGATGCGTATTGTCATTGAGTTAAGGCGTGATGTCAATCCACAAGTCATCCTAAATCAACTCTATAAACATACTCAGATGGAAGATACTTTCGGTGTTAATATGCTAGCACTTGTGAATGGCCAACCTAGGACACTTACACTGAAAGATATGATTCATTATTTTATTGAACATCAAAAGGATGTTATTGTCCGTAGGACTCGGTTTGAACTCAAAAAAGCGGAAGCAGAAGCTCATATCATTGAGGGACTTCGAATCGCTCTAGACCATATTGATGAGGTTATTGAAACCATTCGTTCTTCTTCGGATGAATCCAATGCCAGAGCAAACCTAATGACTCGATTTGGTTTAAGTGAAAGACAGGCCCAGGCAATTGTTGATATGAGATTAAAGCGACTGACTGGCCTGGAACGAGAAAAACTCGAAAATCAATATCAAGAATTGATGAATACGATTGCCTACTTAAAGGCAGTTCTTGCTTCAGAGAAGATGGTAATTGACATTATTAAGGCTGAATTAGCCGAGATTAATCATAAATTTGGTGATGCACGTCGGACGCGAATTACCGTTGATGTCAGTAAGATGGATATTGAAGATCTCATTTCTGAAGAAGATGTGGTTGTCACTGTTACTCATTATGGATATATTAAACGGTTGCCTCTTAATACATATAAGAGCCAGCATCGGGGTGGCAAAGGTGTTCACGGGATGGCTACTAAGGAACGGGATTTTGTAGAACATCTTTTTACCACGACGACACATCACTATATCCTGTTTTTTACATCACAGGGTAAAGTATATCGTTTAAAGGCCCACGAAATTCCAGAGGCAAGTCGGATAGGTAAGGGAACAGCGGTTATAAATCTCTTAAACCTAAGCCAGCATGAAATGATTACAGCTGTCATGGCAATAAAAGATTATAGTTCTGATTTCTTTTTGATCACAGCGACCAAGAAAGGAATCATGAAGAAGACAGCACTGCAAGAATACGATTCATCAAGGCGTGATGGGTTAATCGCTTTAACTCTAGATGAAGGGGATGAACTCATCGGTGTTAAACTAACCCAAGGGTTAGATGATATTCTATTGGCTACCAAAAATGGAATAGCCATTCGTTTCGCAGAATCGGATGTCCGGTACATGGGACGAACAGCGCGCGGGGTAAAAGGAATTAAACTGGAAGCAAACGACGAAGTTGTCGGTATGGATGTGATTGGCGATGAGGGTGAACTATTGACCATGAGTGAAAATGGGTTTGCCAAACGTACCAATCTCAAGGAATTCCGTGTTCAAGGACGTGCAGGCAAAGGAATCATTGTCATGAAATTGAACGCTAAGACTGGCACGTTGGTCGGAATCAAGGTCGTTCAAGTAGAAGATGAACTAATGGTCATTACGAATAACGGAATCATGCTCCGAATCCAAGTAGCAGATATTTCTAATCAGGGACGTTCCGCGCAAGGGGTATTAGCCATGCGTACTGGCGCTAGTAGTGTCGTCGCCATCGCTAAAGTAGTGATGAAAGAAGAAGAGGGAGCCGAGGACTCTGCGGATACCGAAGAAGAGGACTAAAATTGACAAATTTCACGCTAGGTGTTACCATGTCTGAAAATCACAGAAACTAAATTATATGAGAATTAACATTAACTGTACAAATTTAGAGGAGGAAATATTAATGACTGATATAGCTTCGTTAAAAGTTAAGACAGGGCTGGCAGAAATGCTAAAAGGCGGTGTCATTATGGATGTGACAACCCCTGAACAAGCTATCATAGCAGAAGAAGCAGGAGCATGTGCCGTGATGGCTTTGGAACGTGTTCCTTCGGATATACGTGCTGAGGGCGGAGTCGCTCGTATGGCGGATCCGACAATTATTCAAAATATAATGGCTGTGGTATCAATCCCTGTCATGGCGAAAGCTCGAATCGGTCATTTCGTAGAAGCTCGAATTTTGGAAGCATTAGGCGCCGATTATATTGATGAGTCTGAAGTCCTAACCCCAGCAGATGATGCTTACCATATTAATAAACATGACTTTAAAGTCCCTTTTGTTTGTGGTTGCCGAAATTTAGGAGAAGCATTGCGCCGAATCGGAGAAGGGGCCGCTATGATTCGTACCAAAGGAGAACCTGGAACAGGTAACGTTGTTGAAGCTGTTCGACATATGCGTACTGTGATGGCTCAAATACGTGCTTTAACATTAATGCCGAGAGAAGAGCTTATGTCAGCCGCTAAAGATATGGGTGCGCCTTATGATTTGGTACTTTATGTTGCAGAGCATGGAAAACTACCGGTTGTTAATTTTGCTGCAGGAGGGATAGCGACCCCAGCTGATGCGGCCTTAATGATGCATTTGGGAGTCGACGGTATTTTTGTAGGGTCGGGAATCTTTAAATCTGGGGATCCTAAGGCTCGTGCTAAAGCAATTGTTCTGGCAACAACTCACTATAAGGATGCAAAATTGCTTGCGGAAATTTCCAAGGATTTAGGACAACCTATGTCTGGAATTGAAATTTCAACGCTGGCTGATTCCCAACGCATGCAAGAACGGGGTTGGTAAACATGAAGAAGCGTGTTGGCGTTTTGGCACTGCAAGGTGCTTTTCGCGAGCACCGGCAGGTTTTGGAACAATTAGGTTGTGAAGTTGTGGAAGTGCGCAAATCAAGCGATCTTGATGGAATCCAAGGTCTGATTATTCCAGGTGGAGAAAGTACTACTATTGGTAAACTCTTATCGAATGATGAGATGGGTGATAAAATTAAGGAACTCGGCGCTAAGGACTTACCCATTTTTGGGACATGCGCCGGTATGATTCTACTTAGTAAAACGATCGTAGATAGTGATCAGTATCGGTTAAACCTTATGGATACGGTTGTAGAACGCAATGCCTTCGGAAGGCAAGTGGCAAGTTTCGAAACGGATCTTAATGTACCTGCCATGGGTCCTAATCCTTTGCGAGCAGTTTTTATTCGTGCGCCTTATCTTCAAAAGGTTGATCCAAATGTTGGTATTTTAGCGGAATATGAAGGTAAGATTGTTTTTGCACGGCAAGGAAATTTATTGGCGAGTGCATTTCATCCGGAACTTACCCCGGACCAACGTGTTCATCAATACTTTTTAGATATGATTGATGAACATTGGGCCAAGTAGGAACGTGTGTGAGGCATGGGAGGGTTTTTTTAGTATGTTGGAACTCAAGTTTGTACGTAATAACCCAGAAGTAGTGAAAGAAGCATTGCGTAAGCGTCATGTTTCTATTAGTCTTGACCATTTTTTAAAACAAGAAGAAGAACGGCGAAAGCTGCTTTTTGAAGTTGAAACTTTAAAGGCTCGTCGTAATTCTGTTTCTGAAGAAGTTGGGCGTCTCAAGAAAAGTGGAGAAAATGCCGAAAGCCTAGTTTTGGAAATGCGTGAGGTTGGTCAAACTATCAAGGATTTGGAACAAAAATCTACGGACATTGTGCAAGAAATGGAAAAGGTGCTCTATGAGATTCCTAACATACCTCACGTCTCCGTACCGGTAGGACCAGATGAAAGTGCCAATGTTCAAATTCGCACCTGGGGAACCCCCCGCGTCTTTGACTTCGAGCCAAGGGCGCATTACGAGATTGGTGAAAAATTAAATGTTCTCGATTTTGTTAGAGCAGCTAAAGTCACTGGGGCACGTTTTACGTTTTATAAAGGTTTAGGTGCTAAATTAGAGCGTTCACTGATATCGTTTATGCTTGATCGCCATACCTCGAGAGGGTATACAGAAATACTTCCGCCGTACATGGTGAATCGGACTTCTATGACAGGGACGGGTCAGCTTCCTAAATTTGAGGACGATGCTTTTAAAATTTCTGGAACGGAGTATTTTTTGATTCCTACGGCAGAAGTGCCTGTCACAAATCTTTATCGTGAAGAAATATTGGATGGTAGTCAATTACCGATTCGCCATTGCGCTTATAGTGCTTGTTTTCGTTCTGAAGCCGGTTCGGCAGGGAGAGATACACGAGGGCTTATCCGGCAACATCAATTTAACAAAGTGGAACTTGTAAAATTCTCTCTGCCTGAGAATTCATATGAAGAGCTCGAACTGTTGACCACAGATGCAGAAAGTATACTTCAAGAATTAGAACTTCCTTACCGAGTTATGGCTTTATCAACTGGAGATATTGGGTTCACATCTGCCAAAACGTATGATTTGGAAGTATGGCTACCAAGCTTTGATACTTATCGGGAAATTTCTTCTTGCAGCAACTTTGAGGATTTTCAAGCACGGCGAGCAAACATTCGTTTTCGGAGAGGGCCTAAAGAAAAGCCAGAGTATGTCCACACACTCAATGGTAGTGGATTGGCGATTGGGCGGACAGTAGCAGCCATTTTGGAGAATTATCAGGATCAAGATGGCAGAGTACGTATTCCTAAGGCGCTTCAACCTTACATGGGTGTTGAATACTTAGGTTAATAAATTGATATTGGTAACATAAATGTTTATAAATTGTCAATAATACTAGAAGAAGATAGTTGCTTTTCTAGAAAATATATGGTATGCTACTATTCGGTTGTTTTATTTGGAGGGGTGTTCGAGCGGTTTAAGGACCCGGTCTTGAAAACCGGTGACTCCGTAAGGGGTCCGTGGGTTCGAATCCCACCCCCTCCGCCATAATATGCGTTCGTAGTTCAGCTGGATAGAGCGTCAGACTTCGAATCTGAATGCCGGGGGTTCGAATCCCTCCGAACGCACCAATTCTTTAATATCAGAGTTCGATGTTCGTATATCGAACACGAATACTATTTAGGCCTCGTAGCTCAGTGGATAGAGCGGGGGTTTCCTAAACCCTGTCTTGCGGAGGTTCGACTCCTCCCGGGGTCACCATATAGAGGGATATATGCTTCATCAAGATTGGATGCAACTTGCGCTCATACAGGCTCAAATGGCATATGAACAAGGAGAAGTTCCAATCGGAGCGATTGTTGTTCATCAGGGTCAAGTGATTGCTGCAGCGCATAACGAAAGAGAAATGAATAACGACCCCACAGCACATGCAGAAATTTTAGCAATTCAACGAGCAGCAAAAGTTTTAGGAAGTTGGCGTCTAACAGATGCTAGCTTGTATGTCACACTGGAGCCTTGCCCGATGTGTGCTGGGGCAATTATGCAATCTCGCATAAAGAGACTGATCTATGGGGCAATGGATTTAAAAGGCGGTGCAACAGGTTCGGTGATTAATGTCTTGGATAGGACACTTTGGAACCACCGCGTTGACATTATTGCTGGGGTTATGGAAGATGAGTGTTCTGACATCTTAAAAAAGTTTTTTCGGAGATTACGCTGAGATTGAGTGTCCTTTCTAATGCTTTGATAAGAACTTGTTTTTGTCTTAGCATTTTAATTGTATATGGAGGAGTATCGAAGTGGTCATAACGAGAGCGACTCGAAATCGTTTGACGGTGTAAACCGTCCGTGGGTTCGAATCCCACCTCCTCCGCCACTACATAAGAATCAAGGGTCTTCGCACACATAAAGCGAAGCCCTTTTATTTTTTAGGTATAGAGAATGGTAATGACCAAAAATCATAGGTCATCAGTTACTTTATTTGAAGAAAAATCTATTGGAGGGTATTTCGATGTAAAAGGAAAAAATATTGTCTTATATCTTAGATTCATACCCCTATCCAGTGGTATTTGTTGATTGTGATCATATTATCCGACACATGAATAAAAAGGCTAATTACCATTATTACCAGGAACGTAGATACCGTGATCTGATTGGTAAATCGGTGTTTACTTGTCATCAAAATGTGGAGTCAGTTGAAATGATAAAAGCAGCAGTTGAAAAACTTAAAAATCACGCAAGTGAAGTTTTTTTACATGTTAATGTTAGGAATGAAAGAGTATATATAGTTCCTGTAAGAGATGAGAGTGGTAGATTATTGGGATATTTCGAGAGATTCGAAATGAATTTACAGAAGTAGTCATAAAAATTAAACACTAACGGGGAATAAAAATTTTTAATCTCCTTAAGAGAACAAATGGGGTTTCGCAAGCATTGCGAGGCCTCTTCTATTTCTACCCAGAAGAAAAGCTCGTAAGTTAAACCTTTTCTACTTTGCTTAAACCTTCACAATCTTGGACATACTGTTATTAGTTAAGAGATGTAACAGATAACAGTATGTCCATATGAGGGGGTTTGATTTTTAATGAAAGCAGTAAATACTATTATTATAAGTTTGATTGCATTTATGCTAATTGGAGCTTTTTGGGGACCAATTCGTGGGGGAAATGCGACTGAAAGTAATAAAGTTGCTGCCTCTTCATCTTCTAATGAAAAGGCGTTAGCTTCAACACCAGATCAATTGATTCGCTTTCATGTTCTCGCAAATTCGGACAACGAACAGGACCAAGCGCTCAAGCGAGCCGTTCGTGATGCCATTCTCAAAGAAGTTTCTCCCCGGTTAGCTGTTTCTCGGTCCTTAAGTGAATCTCGGCAACTGCTTAAACAAGTTCGTCCGGATATGGAGGATATTGGTCGGTCAGTAGTAAAGGCTTGGGGTAAGGATTATTCGGTACATACAGAGTATGGACATTTCTCATTTCCCACAAAATCTTATGGCACATTGGTTCTGCCAGCTGGTGACTATGAGGCATTACGTGTGGTGATCGGAGAGGGCCAAGGTTCAAATTGGTGGTGTGTACTTTTTCCACCACTTTGCTTTGTCGATATTGATCATTCCACTGCAGTTCAAGTTGATGGAAAGCCAGGGATACCACTTAAAAACGAGCTAAGAGGTGGTGTTTCAGGCGGAGTTAATAGAGGGGTTAAAAACGAAGCCTTGGCTTTACCAATCAATCAAACATATAAAACTACGAAAAGCTCGCCTAAGATACGATTTTTCTTTTGGGAAATGGTTAATCGTCTTACTACTGCCGTGTAAGTTAGACCCTGGGGATGTTCCTACCATGGAATATTTCTGCCATTTCTTTCGTTAGACGTTGTTTTATCTTTTTTTTCTCACTTGGAAGGAGTTCCTTTTTTGCCGTCCCGAACAAATAATTATCGAGATCAAAGTCTTTTAGGATCATTTTAGTATGAAAGATATTTTCCTGATAGACATTAACGTCAATCATCTGATAGAGTTCTTTTATTTCTTTGGCAACATAATTTTGAATGGAATTAATTTTATGATCAATAAAGAACTTCTTTCCGTCGAGATCTCGGGTAAACCCCCGAACTCGGTAGTCTATAATAGCTATATCTGATGAAAAGTTAGTTACTAGATAATTGAGGGCTGCTAGTGGGGAAATTTTGCCACAAGTTGAGACATCAATATCAGCTCTGAAAGAACTGATCCCTTTGTTAGGGTGACTTTCTGGATAGGTGTGAACGGTAATGTGGCTTTTATCCAGATGGGCCACAACGTCCGAAGATGTGTCTACAGAAATAGGATCAGATTTGGGCTTTTCTAGAGGGACCAGTTCCTGTTCTTCTGAAATAAGCATTGTGACACTGGCTCCTTGAGGGTCATAGTCTTGTTTGGCAATATTTAGGATGTGTGCGCCGATGATGTTGGCTACATCTGAAAGGATTCTTGCTAGTCTATCTGAATTGTATTCCTCATCGACGTAATCAATGTAGGCTTGACGGTGTTCAAGTGACTTAGCATAACAAATATCGTACATATTGAAGCTGAGTGTTTTTGTAAGGTTATTGAAACCGTATAATTTGAGTTCTTTCAATGGTTTAATTTCCATTTGCGTCCTCCAAAACTTCCTAGAACATTATTAGTAATAAGGGATACACAGAGTACTCTACGATATTTAGGGCAAAAATATTCAATGAGAATGGATTTACTGGTAGCATATCATAAATAATCATTTTAGCTATTGACGGGCGTGTCTCTATAAGATATAATATCATTTGTTCACTAAATTAACCAAAAGGCGTTTTGTTGAGCATGGAGAGGTGGCTGAGTGGTCGAAGGCGCCCGCCTGGAAAGCGGGTACATTGGGCAACCGGTGTCGAGGGTTCAAATCCCTCTCTCTCCGCCAAGTTCAAAGGATATAAGCCAAAGTATTCGACTTCGGCTTTTTATTTTGCTATAATTAGTTTAGCCGTACTAGATGGGGAGGTAGCGGTTCCCTGTAACTTGCAGCCCGCTCTAGCAAGATGGAATTCCCGCGAGAGGTCCTCGCCTGTGAAGCTGTCTTTGATTAGCAACGATGAGATTTTGGTCTTGCGCAACAGAACACTCCGAACCGTGTCAGATCTTGACGGAAGCAGCACTAAGGAGAGCGTTCTGTGTGCCGTAAGGTTGCCTGAATCGAGTTCGCTGATCAGGGTAACGTTCGGAGGCGATGGTTCAATCAAGGGTGTACGGCTATTTTATAAATAGGGATAAAGGTGGTCATTGTACCATCTTTTTTGGCATATTTATAGACTCTGTTTATCGAGGGTGAAATTATGGCTTATTTGGCACTGTACCGTGAATGGCGTCCGAAAATGTTTAGAGACATAGTAGGACAGGATCATATCACCAAAACATTAGTTAATGCCCTAAAGCAAGGAAAGATCGCTCACGCTTATTTATTCAGCGGTCCGAGGGGTACAGGTAAAACCACTGCGGCCAAAATATTGGCCAAGGCCTTGAATTGTGAACAAAAAGATGGCGTTGAACCCTGTAACCATTGCGCTTCCTGTACTAGTATTGATCATGGTTCAGCCATGGAAGTTTTTGAAATTGACGCTGCTTCAAACCGCGGAATCGATGAAATTAGAGATTTACGTGAAAATGTAAAATTGAGCTCAATTCAAGGAAAATATAAAGTTTATATTATTGATGAAGTACATATGCTAACAACAGAGGCCTTTAATGCCCTGCTCAAGACACTGGAAGAACCTCCACCCCAGGTTATTTTTATTTTGGCAACGACTGAGGTTCAAAAAATACCTTTGACAATTCTCTCTCGTGTACAGCGTTTTGAATTCCATCGTATCTCGGTAGAAAATATTCAAAATAGATTAGTGGAAGTGTGCACGTCGTTAAATCGTCAAGTCCATCCAAATGCTTTGGTGGTGATTGCCCAAAAATCCGAAGGAGGCCTTCGGGATGCCTTAAGTATTTTAGATCAATGCTTGCTTCAGGATGGCCCGATCGGGGTAGAGGATGTCTATCTAGTCCTAGGAATGGTCGGTGAGACTTTCAGTGCTCAGTTAGTGGACTCATTGCTCTCCTCAAATTATAGTGAGTGCTTAACCCTTCTAGCGGAGGGAATTCAGCAAGGGCGTGATCCTCGACAGATTATTCGAGAACTCTTAGATTATCTTCGTCAAATGCTGTTAACTTCGGCTACGAGGGAAGCGCCTTTGGTAGCACCCCATATTCAGGAGCGGTTGCTCAAGCAGAGTGAACAGAGCGGGATTTCTCGAATGTTGCACTGGATTTCCATACTATTGCAAGGTGAAGGTCAGCTCAAATATGCGTCTAACGCACGATTAGCTGCCGAACTGTTGTTAGTTCAGACGATTCATGAGAATCGAGCACCATCTATAAGTGGTCAAGAGGAGATTTTAATACGATTATCCACTTTGGAACAACAGATTCAAGGGATACGTTCAGTCCAAGGGGACGTAAGCGAAAGAAAGCCCTCAGCCAGTTCGAACGTGGTGCGCCAGAGGGTTTCTAATGTAGCAAATAATGCACCCATAACGGTAAAGAATGTTAATGCGAATATTACCGAGAGTACTGAGGGAGTAGTTCCTAAACAAACCCTCAGCATCGAGGGGATCCAGGAGCGTTGGACTGACGTTTTAGATCAGGTCAAGAAACTTAAAAAGTCAACCCAGGCCTTTTTGTTGGAAGGGAAACCAGTTCAACTTGAGGGAAATACCTTGACGATCCTTTTCCGTGAAGGATGTTCCTTTCACAAAGACAAAGTCAATCAACCTGATAATAAGCAGACGATTGAAGATGTTCTTAAGAAACTATTCAGTATTTCGATAACACTTCAGAATTTCATGGAGAACGAATATCAAACCAGGGAAACATCTGAGAGCCAAGAGTTGAAGAGGCAAGAACAGACCTTAATCGACAAAGCTAAAGATATGTTTGGACCAGATCTTGTGGTTGTAAAAGAGAGGTAAACCAAAGTTTAAATAGCATGAAAGTCAACGACTTTCAAATGATTGATAGGACTAAATAAGATAGGATGTGTTAAAATGGCAGGTTTAAAAGGAATGGGCGGCGGCGGTATGGGTGGTAATATGAACCAGATGCTAAAGCAGGCTCAAAAGATGCAAGAGGATATGGCGCGAGTACAGTTGGAGCTTCAAACTAAAACGGTAGATGCTTCTTCTGGCGGAGGAATGGTACAGGTCGTAGTGAGTGGGAAAATGGAATTAGTAGAGTTGAAGATTAAACCAGAAGCTGTCGACCCACAGGATGTAGAAATGTTGGAAGACCTAGTTAAAGCAGCCTTAAACGAAGGGCTAAGGAAGGCCCAGGAAATGGCCAGCAATGAAATGGGTAAACTGACCGGTGGCTTAAAGATCCCCGGCTTGTTCTAGGTGATCTATGGACTTTTTACATTATCCACAACCCTTGGCAGATCTTATAAGTAACTTGTCCCGACTACCAGGGATTGGACCAAAGACTGCTGGACGGCTCGCTTTTTATCTTCTTCAACAACCACGGGTCTCAGAAGATTTGGCTGAGGCGATCGTTGTGGCTAACCGGGAAATCATGAAGTGTTCGCTATGTTCTAATTTTACGGATATTGACCCTTGTGTGATCTGTAATAATGTTCACAGAGATCAAAAGTCGCTTTGCGTTGTAGAGCATCCTAGAGATGTTGTATCCTTAGAAAAAACCAGAGAATTTAAAGGACTTTATCATGTTCTCCATGGTGTTCTTTCCCCAATGGAGGGAATTGGGCCAGAGCAATTGACCATTAAACAGCTCTTGAAACGATTAGACGGAGTTCACGAAGTGGTTATGGCCTTGAACCCGACTGTGGAGGGAGAGGCTACGTCTTTATACTTAGCACGCTTACTCAAACCTTTAGGTATTAGGGTAACCCGCATAGCGCATGGTTTGCCCGTCGGTGGAGATCTAGAATATGCGGACGAAGTGACCATTGCCCGGGCTTTGGAAGGTAGAAGACAATTATAGTTAACGATAATATATTAGCTCCATCTTGCATAGTTATTTAAGCACATTGACTAATCGCCAAAATCGTTTAGTGGATGTGCCTTTTTATCTTAATGCTATATTAGTGGAGCTTTTTCATATACGATAATCTGATTTATTAGCAAGTTTTCTGGAAATTAGTAGTGTTGAGTTCTTCTTTGCCCTAGGCAAGCATATTTATGGACTAGCACTGGGCGAAGGAGGTAAATTCATGACCTTAATCTTTCTGGGTTTGCTTATTTTGCTAATAGGCTTGGTCGTTCGGTCTACCCTGAGTAAGCCTAATTTGTTGATAAAGATTCTGATTCATATGCTAGGAGGAATTGTCGGACTATGGGTGTTCGACCTTTTACTTAGTATTCTAGGATTTGCAATTCCACTAAATTTTTTCACGATAATTTTAGTTGGATTGTTGGGATTTCCAGGGGTCTTAACTCTAACTGTATTGCAGTTTTTAGGAATCTAAAGGAGTGTTAAGATAGCTACCGTTGGTATGAGGAATTGTGTCTCGAAAAGCTAAACTTCTTATTAATTTTCTTGACGGATTCGATAATTAAGAGTTATACTTATCCTGTCCAAAGGGGAACTATTCGGGTCATACCCGAAGTAGTTCCCTGAATCTGTTTTTACGGTCTTTAATGAAAATTCTCTCTTTTCAGTATACAGCTCGACTCTTAATTTCTTGAGCTTATTGAGAAAATGGAAGGAGAGTAAGACCTCTTTTAGAGACCTAAAATTAAATTAATCACATGAATTAGGAGGATGAATAATGGCTAAAATGAAAACCATGGATGGTAATGAAGCGGCAGCTCACGCGTCGTATGCGTTTACGGAAGTTGCCACGATCTTCCCCATCACTCCCTCTTCGACAATGGCCGAACTAGTGGATGAATGGGCTGCTCATGGAAGGAAAAACATCTTTGGACAAACTGTTAAGGTTGTAGAGATGCAATCCGAGGCTGGGGCAGCCGGAGCAGTACATGGTTCCCTGCAAGCTGGGGCTTTAACCACCACATATACAGCTTCACAAGGCTTACTTTTAATGATTCCTAATATGTATAAAATTGCTGGTGAGCTTCTCCCGTGCGTATTTCATGTGAGTGCCCGTGCCCTGGCAACCCACGCTCTATCAATTTTTGGTGATCATCAGGACGTCATGTCCGTACGTGCCACTGGTTTTGCACAGCTTTCTTCACACAACGTGCAAGAAGCTTTGGACCTAGGCTTTATTGCTCACCTTGCAACCGTTAAATCGCGAGTTCCTTTCATGCATTTCTTTGACGGATTTCGTACTTCTCACGAAATTCAAAAGATTGAAATTCCAGAGTATGAGGAAGTTGCTACCCTTCTTGATATGGATGCAGTTCAAGCCTTCCGTGATCGTTCTTTGAATCCAGAACGACCAGTACTTCGTGGAACAGCTCAAAACCCAGATGTTTATTTCCAAGGTCGGGAAGCTTCCAATAGTTTTTATGATGTAATTCCAGATATGGTTGAACATTATATGCAAGAATATAAGAAACTCACCGGTCGTGAATATCACCCATTCCAATATTATGGTGCTGAAGATGCAGAACATGTTATTGTGGCTATGGGCTCGATCTGCGACACCATTGAAGAAACCATTGATTACCTAGTAGCTAGAGGAGAAAAAGTAGGAGTTATTAAGGTTCACCTCTTCCGTCCTTTCTCCAGTGATTATTTCTTCAAAGTATTACCTAAAACTGTGAAAAAAATTGCAGTTCTTGAGCGTACTAAAGAGCCAGGTTCCTTAGGCGAACCTCTCTACCTAGATGTTAAGGATATTTTCTACTCTAGCGATATGAAACCTGTTATTGTCGGAGGTCGCTATGGCTTAGGTTCTAAGGATACGACTCCTTCTCAAGTTCTAGCTGTTTACAAGAACCTCAAGTCTGAAGCTCCGAAAAACGGCTTCACGATCGGTATCGTAGATGATGTGACTTTTAAATCTTTAGCTGAAGATGAAATCATCGACACCGCTCCAGAAGGTACTATTTCTTGCAAATTCTGGGGACTTGGTTCCGATGGTACTGTCGGTGCTAATAAGCAAGCTATTAAGATCATTGGGGACCACACTAAGCTCTATGCACAAGCTTATTTCCAATACGATAGTAAGAAATCTGGCGGTATCACAGTTTCCCACGTCCGCTTTGGTAAAAAACAAATTAAATCCCCTTATTATGTTACAGGCACGAATTATATCGCTTGCCACAACCAAACTTATGTCCACCAGTATGATCTCTTAAAGGGCCTGAGAAAAGGTGGAAATTTCGTCTTGAACTGCCAATGGACTCCAGAAGAGCTGGAAGAGAAACTTCCGGCTGCTATGAAGCAGTCCCTCGCTAAAAATGAAGTTAACTTTTACATTATTGATGCAGTATCGATTGCTCGTCAAATTGGGCTCGGTTCTCGCATTAACATGGTCATGCAAGCAGCTTTCTTCAAGCTTGCTAACGTAATCCCTGTCGAAGAGGCTATTGATTATCTAAAGGCTTCCGTCGTGAAGACCTATGGTAAAAAAGGCCAAAATATTGTTGATATGAACAATGCGGCGATTGATAAAGGGGTATCTTCTCTTGTTAAAGTGGAAATCCCTGCATCTTGGGCTAATGCGGACAATGCGCAAGCACAGGCGGCAGCTGCAGTTGAAGAAACAGATTTTGTGAAAAATATCCTTCGTCCGATGAATGCTTTGGAAGGAGATAACCTCCCAGTTAGCACGTTTACGGGCCGCGAAGATGGGACTTTCCCAGTAGGAACCGCATGCTCTGAAAAACGTGGTATTGCGGTTGTCGTACCAGAGTGGCAAATGGATAAGTGTATTCAATGTAACCAATGTTCCTATGTATGCCCGCACGCAGCAATTCGTCCGTTCTTGATGAACGAGGAAGAAGCGAAAAACGCTCCTGCAACCTTCGTTGGTAAGAAAGCGATTGGTAAAGAAGCTGTAAATCTGCAATTCCGTGTTCAAATAAGTACACTAGATTGTACAGGTTGTGGCAACTGTGCTGAGGTATGCCCCGCTAAGGATAAGGCTTTGATTATGAAACCAGCTGCTGAACAAATGGAGCAACAAGCAGAGAACTGGGAATTTGCAGTTACTCTCGCTAACAAGAGCAAGCTCTTTGATGTAACGACGGTTAAAGGTAGTCAGTTTGCGCAACCTTTGCTTGAGTTCAACGGCGCATGCCCTGGTTGTGGAGAAACAGCTTATATTAAACTTGTCACCCAACTTTTCGGTGACCGTATGATGATAGCAAATGCTACCGGCTGTAGTTCGATCTGGGGTGGAAGTGCTCCTTCAGTTCCTTATACTACGAACCAAGAAGGTAAAGGACCTAGTTGGGCTAACTCCTTATTCGAGGACAACGCTGAGTTTGGCTATGGTATGTACTTGGGTGTTCGTCAACAACGCGAAAAACTTGTTGAGTTGATGACTCAAGCGCTGGAAATGGAAATCAGTGCTGAGTTGAAAGAAGCCTTCCAAGAGTGGATTAAGGGTTGGGATGATGCTGAAGCCTCCAAGGTTGCGACTGTTAAGGTCCTAGCTGGACTTAATGGATATGTTGGAGATAATAAAGTTCTCTCAGAAATCCTGGCAAAGAAAGATAATCTCATCAAGAAGTCTCAGTGGATTCTTGGCGGGGACGGCTGGGCTTATGATATCGGTTTTGGAGGTCTAGACCACGTCTTAGCTTCAGGAGACGATGTTAATGTGTTTGTTCTAGATACCGAGGTTTACTCAAATACTGGAGGACAATCCTCTAAGTCTACTCCTCGGGCAGCTGTCGCTAAATTCGCTGCTGCGGGTAAGAAGATTCGTAAGAAAGATCTAGGCATGATTGCTATGAGCTATGGATATGTTTATGTAGCTCAAATCGCTCTAGGCGCTAACATGGCTCAAACGATTAAAGTGATTAAAGAAGCAGAAGCTTATAAAGGACCTTCTTTGATTATTGCCTATGCTCCGTGTATTAATCATGGCCTCAAGGTGGGTATGACCAAGAGTGTACAAGAACAGAAGAAAGCAGTTGATTCTGGTTACTGGCATCTCTATCATTATAATCCAGATCTGATAGACCAAGGCCAAAATCCATTTAGTCTTGATTCTAAAGAGCCAACCACGTCCTTCCGTGAGTTCATTATGGGCGAAGTTCGATACTCCTCCTTGGTGAATACTTTCCCAGATACTGCAGAGGAGCTATTTGCAGGGGCTGAGAAATACTCAAAGGTTCGCTATGAGTCCTACAAACGCCTCGCTGACCAAAAATGGGACTAGAAACTAATTCATAGGATTTTCAATATATCTTGATTGAGAGGGCAGGTTTACCTGCTCTCTTTTTGTTGTTTTTTTTACAATTACATAAATTCCTTGAAATAAAGTTAAGATATCTAGAAGTACAACCAGATTGTATTGGTCTAAGTGAATTCATGAAGTACACCATACTCAATTTTTGCCCTTAGTGTTTGCTTTTTGCATAGTTCATTTTTATCTTAAGTATGAAAAAACGTTACTTTCTTATATTGATTGATTTCCGACGTCATAACATGAAAGCTTGCTATAAAAGTTAGAGGAGGGCATTATGAGCCACCTTATAATAAAGGTTTTTACAGATTATCAGATCATCGTAACTATAATAATTGTTGCGATATCGTTGAAGTGGGGCGATTGGAGGAACTGGAAACGCTATTACCCAACCATGTTATTCTATATAACGGGTAATTTTGTCTATGATTTAATCGCCTATAATTATCCTTTGTGGGAGTATGAATCCCCTTTGTTGAAGACCACTTTTAGTGACCTATTGATAGCCTTAGTATTCTATCCGGCAACAATTGTTTTATATCTACCCCATATACCGAAAGGATTCCTGAAACAAGCTTTGTGGGTAACATTTTGGGTATGTGTTTATTCAATCGTGGAAATAGTTTCCTATGGATTTGGTTTTTTCTCTTATCATAACGGTTGGAGCATAGGGTGGTCTATATTATTTGATTGCTTTATGTTCCCCTTATTGTGGCTGCATTACAGAAAGCCAGTTTGGGGCTTGCTCATGGCAGTTGCAATGGCCTATACGGTTATATGGTATTTCCAAATACCTTTTTCTAGCATGAAGTAAGACGAAGGATAGTCAGTTAGATAAAATCTAGATGTATCTAAAATAAGTTGGCTATGGAAAGTCACCATATTTTTTGCAACCTCATTTTTGACATGATTTTATATAAATGGAGTATCCTTAATATTCGGCACATTGGCAGTAGGCTATTTCCTAATTCTCCGAGCCCTATTTATAGGGATATTAATGTTAACTAACCGTTTTTCGTGCTAAAGTGAACCACTTTCACCTAAGTTTGAAACATCTCTCGCAATCCTAGTTCCTGGCGAACATATTGATTACCTCTGGAATAAGATGTGCAAAAGAGAGAAGGGCGGTGTTGGCTACGGGTAGTGTGCCAATGATTGGAAACTTTGTCCGTGAGTCACTAGATCTACACTTGTTTTTCGCCCGAATTATGAGAGAACATGCCATTTTCCTGCAAGCTAGTTTTTATCCGAAAGATGTTACTTATGCTCAGCAAGCGGAACAATTTAAGTGTCAATATGACGAAATTCTTAAGGAAGCCCTGATGCTGAGCGATTGTACAGCCTCTGTAGAGGTACTGAAATCTGGAGAATTGGTCACTAATGAAACTTTGCGTTCTGAGCAGAAGACCCAGGAACTAACAGGAATATTGATTGATATGACGTTAACGACAGAAGAATTTAGAGTAACCCAAGACCAAGGGACTATTCCAGCTGAGATCCAACCGCAGGTTAGTGAATTAAATCATAAATCGATAAATCTTACGACCTCTTTTGCGAAATTTAAGGCTATGGTATTGAATCAAGTCACCCACTGTCATCTAGCGACCAATTTGTTCCCTTCACAGTTAGAACATGTTTACAGAGAAGCCCTCTTTTATCTTAAGGTTATAAAGCGAATGCAAAACAATCAGTTCGTGGATGGCCGTGTCGACTTGTTTGAACAAGAGGTTTTTTGGGGTGAAATCATGGAAGAACATGCAATGTTCGTACGGCATCTCTTAGACCCGTCCGAAAAGGAACTTTGCCGTAAGGCGAGGGATTTAGCGCGGCGATTTGAACAGTTGGAACAAAAAATGAAAGGCGAGGGATTGCCAGCTTCTAGCTTTGGACGACTTAGGCAAGAAAATATTGCTGCAACATTATCAATTGCTGAATTTAAAGCTACGGGCACGGAACTCCTTTTGGCTTGTCAGGTTAAATCGTTATTATCCCCGCTCTTAACGGACCATACGTTGAGGGAAGCCAACTACTACTTGAGAATTTTACAGTCATGGAAACCAGGTTATATCGGTCGAGGTTAACCGCGATTGACTAGAAAAGTTCATAATGAACTTTAAGACGTAAACGGATAAAGAGAAGGATGCAGGCACATGCATTCTTCCTTGATCCGTTACTTTTTTCCATGCAAGGGAGAAGAGTTGTTCACTTTGCTCCGTATTCACTACAAGGAACCTCGTTGGGTTTGGTTGATATGACATATTCCGGAATACCTTTATAAAGTATAGGATTTGAAGGATTATAATAACGCTAGGGTTCGACATCAAAAACAAGAGCATTTCACACATAAAAGTAGTGAAATGCTCTTGTCCTTTTAGGGGGTTGGGTTTTGTCCCGTAGAGAAGAGAACCAAAGACTTACGAATAATCGACTCGTTGTCGGACAAAATAAGCTTGATAAGGAGGGGGAAACGTGCGCAGCTGGATGAAAATGATCAAAGAACTCACCATTCGCCCGAAGGGAGAACGCCAGATACGGAAGTCTCCCTCGTATTCCTTTGAAGAGGATCTAAATAAGCCTTTATCTGGGACTGCAGTGAAGGAGATCTTATCTAAGAGTAGCGATGTCGTGTTCAGGGAGTTTTCTCTTCAAGGGAAAGAACTTATACCCTGTATCTTAGCGGCAGTGGATGGGATGGTAGACAAAAATCTACTCGATCAATTTATTCTTAAACCTCTCATGGTGGATTTGGCTGGACATCAGGAATTTTCCCAAGTGACATTATCAAATGTTGTGGATAAACTGCAGAGTCTACTTCCTGGCCTAGAACTTAAGAAAATATTCAAAATGGGAGAAGCACTAGATGCCGTTTTGTCCGGTGATGCGGTTATGTTTTTCGGCGATACTGAAGTGGGGATCGTTCTCGGTGCCAAGGGATGGGCTAATCGTGGCGTTACTGAACCAATCACGGAGTCGATCGTCAAAGGGCCGCGTGAGGGATTTTCGGAAACGCTTCGGATTAACACCTCACTTTTGCGGCGCAAGATCAAACATCCCTCCTTACGGATAATCTCCTTAAAACTTGGTGACATAACGAAGACCGATATTGTAGTCACATATATCGAGAAAATAGCAAGTCCAGATATCGTCTCCGAAGTTTTTAGGAGGCTGAGTAAGATTAAGATTGATGCCATGCTAGGTAATGGATATATTGAGGAAATGATTGAGGATAATCCCTATTCGCCCTTTCCTCAAATCTCCTTTACTGAGCGTCCAGATGTCCTGGCGGGGAAGCTACTGGAGGGGAAAGTGGCAATTATTGTCGATGGAACCCCCATAGTCCTTGTGGTACCAGCAGTATTGACGCAGTTTTTAAATGTGAATGAAGACTATTACCAACGGGCCATGGTAGCAATCCTTGCTCGTTTTGTCAGGTTTGTTGGAGCATTTGTAGCTATCATGGCTCCTAGCGTATACATAGCAGTAACGACATTTCATCAGGAAATTATACCGACAGACCTCCTGATGAGCATATCGGCAGGCCGGCAAGGAGTGCCCTTTCCAGCCCTGCTAGAGGCCTTGATTATGACGGTCACTCTAGAAATATTGCAGGAAGCGGGGCTCCGTTTACCAAAACCTATTGGGTCGACGATTGGAATTGTAGGGGCACTTATTATTGGTGATGCAGCAGTGAAGGCAGGGCTGGTCAGCCCCCTAATGGTCATAATCATTGGATTAACGGCTGTAGCGAGTTATGCAATTCCAACCTTCGATTTGGGTCTGGCGGTTCGGCTTATTCGATTCCCATTTATGGTTTTGGCGGGTGTACTTGGTTTCTTTGGGGTATCGGTAGGTATTTATGTGGTCACTATTCACCTGCTAGGCCTTCGTTCTTTCGGAGTGCCATACTTGAGCCCGATTGCTCCTTTGCGTGTGCGGGCCTTGTTACAAGATACGTTTGTTCGGGCTCCCTGGTGGGCGTTAAAACGTCGTCCTCAACTTATCGATGTTGAGGAACCCCGATCAGGAGAGAAAGGGAAAGGGTAACAATGGAAAGAATCTCTCCACATCAATTTATGACATTAGGGTCAGCTGTACTCCTGGGGACAACGTTCCTCCCCATAGCATTGATTGTTACCGGAGTTGGTGGGCGGGATGGCTGGATGAGCATCTTGCCTGGATTTGTCATGGGAATTCCTTACGGACTAATGGTGCTCTCTTTCTTGGCACAGTATCCACAAAAGAACTTGTTACAGATCACAGAAATACTCCTCGGTAAATGGATCGGGAAAATCATAGGGATCATGTATATCTTAATCACGGGTTACTTTGGGGGATTATTGCTAGGGCAAGTCGGGAATATCTATGAAGGTTCGATTATGCCCTTAACCCCCTTCTGGCTGTTCTGCCTAGGAGCACTACTACTCGTCTTCTACTTGGTAAGCTCTGGAATCGAAGTGCTTGCTCGCTTCTCCGAAGCCATATTCCCTGTGATCGTGCTCGCGTTGGTGCTGAATCTTGGTCTCTCTATACCGCGGATGGAACAAGGGGAACTTATGCCTATCTTAAGTGAAGGAATAAAACCCCTTTTATTCGGGGTAATCAAAACTTTACCTTTTGCGATGGAGTATACCCTCTTTTTAACGGGAATCCTTACGTTTCTTCCCACCGGTAAGCAAGAATTTGGCCAACTGAAAAGAGAGATTTGGCGAGCAGTTTTCTTGGTGGGCAGCCTAGATACTATGGTTGTCTTAATTCAGATTCTTGTCTTTGGACCCACTGAAACCGTCCGTATTGTGTATGGTTTATTAGAATTAGGGAAGATGGTGGAAGTAAGTCGGACGGTAGCGGGGGTTGAATCCATATTTCTGGGGGTTTGGCTTGGAGCAGCAGCCATAAAAATAGGTGCTTTCTTTTTCATGTCGACTTGGGGTTTAGAATCAGTCTTTAACTTGAAAGGCCTAAAATGGAACCTTGCCGTGGGTACCGTATTCGTGGGGATCGCCCTCGGGTTTACAAGAGCTCCTAATTTGATTACGGAAATTTCACTTGTTGACAATTATGTGATCTTGCCTTTTACCTCCGTTTGGATCCTCGCCCTTTGGGGAATCTCCCGCTGGAAGAAGGGAGCTGGTGTGCAATGAAAAGTAATAGGAAACGCAAAGTTATGCTTTTATTGATCTTAATGGCTTGTAGTCTATTCTTAAATGGCTGTTGGGATAAACAGGAAGTGGAAGAATTGGCCCCTTTGGTCGGGGTAGGATTTGATCTCGGTCAAAAGCCTGGTACGTTTCTTATTACGGAACAATATGCACTACCCAAAAAAGGTGCAGCAGCCTCAGAGATTGAAGGCTGGACGTATAGTTCTGAGGTTTCAAGTGCCCGGGAAATGAATGAGATGACTTCCAAGCTTCTAAATCTCCAACCTTTTATGGGTTCACTAAAGGTTATCGTCATTGGCGAAGATGCAGCAAAAGTTGGTTTTAAAGATATGTTGGATTTCGCACAACGCTTATCTGAATTTCGCCGGTCGATGTATCTGGTTTTAGCCAAAGGAAAAGCCGAAAGCCTATTAAACATGAAATTGCGCAAAGGGGAACTACCGGCGATGTTCCTTAAAAGTAATATCGAAACAGGGAAAACTATCTCGACTTTCCCAACAGTACGCTTAGGGCATTATCTTACGGTTTTGGGTAGGAAAAGTACAGCGCCAATTCTCCCGATGATTGAGAGTATAAAACCGGGGGATGGGGGCATTGAATACGAAGCGAAGGATGGGGATGGGGCACAAGAAGCTCGGTTTCAAGGTTCCGGCGTTTTTCGAGAGGACCGTTTAATTGATTTCCTCACGGACGATGAAACTAAAGGGTATATGTGGCTAGAAAACCAAGTTGTACAGCGCTTAATCAATACGGTGGGTCTTGAAGAAAGTCAGGTTAATTTTAGTGGGCAAGTTATAAAATCTAGGACAAAGTACAAAGTGAACGATAATAACGGAACAATAGAGCTTCAATACCGGATCAAAGTGAGTATTTCAGTTGACGAAGTGATGGGACTAAAGAAACGGCTTTCGGAGCCAGAGTGGGTGGATTTTATGAAAGGGGCAGAAAAGAGCTTTGCTAAGGTAATTCAGAAAGAATGTGAGCTTTCTATTAAGAAGGAAAGAGAGTTGGGCTTGGATTTCTTAGGAATTGGACGGCACATTGAACAGCGAAATCCAGCGTATTGGAAGACGGTTAAGGATCATTGGGAGGATGATATCGCAGATTTTCCAGTTTCAGTGAATGTTGAAGTCACTATTAATCATTCGGGAATGTCAGGTAACAGCGTAACGACTAATTGAACTCGAGAGGGGTAAGACTAGGGGTAGATGTAACTAGGAGGAATATAAAATGATGAAGACAATTCATGAAGAAAACAACGTGCAGGAAATCGTTGTAAACGAAGCAAAAATTCTACCCATATGTTATCGCTGTGCTCAGGTTCCTAAAAATGGATTGTATGATGGGTTCCGGATTGAGGGAATGTTTTTTTGTTCGGATTGCCAGGAGGAATTGTTTACGGCTGAGCCGGGCTCTCCTGAATATAAAGAATTTCAGTTTTTGATAAAGGAAATTCTCTTTTAACCCTTAGAGGCAATTCATGAATTGCCCTTTATCCTAGTGTCGGAAAAATATCGATGAAATTCATTGTGGATGAAAAATTTCCTAATTCGTGTTAAACTATAAGGAATACCATGTATTAACTATGTTTTGGCGAATAGTCAGGTGAGTGGAGGTTATCGGTGGGTAAACTGGGAGAGGGATTGAGCCGTTATCAGAAACTAGGATTCTGCTCGTTCCATACTCCTGGCCATAAAGGTCGGGAGGAATTTTTTGATGGCTTAGACTTTAGGAGCTTTGACTTAACAGAGCTTCCAGGCCTCGATATGCTTCATTCACCGAGTGGAATTATTGCTGAGGCCCAAAAACGTTCGGCTGAGGTTTTTGGAGCTGAGGAGACGTTTTTCCTAATCAATGGAGGAACGGTCGGAAATCAAGCGATGTTTCTATCTCTGGAAGAAACATCGGATAAACGTGTTGTTGTTGAGAGAAGCTCTCATCGTTCCGTAATGTCGGCTTTAGTTTTAAGTGGAAGGAAACCGCACTATGTGATACCCACAGTTCATCCGGAATTTAACCTTCCTTTAGGATTGGATGTTGGGAAACAACGCATTCCGTGGCCGGAAATTTCTGCTTGCCATGTGACGTATCCCAGTTATTACGGGACAGGCTTCGAATTAAACCAATTATTAGATGAGAGAAAGCGTATGGGGTGTAATACACCTATTCTTGTCGATCAAGCACACGGTTCACATTATCTAGGCCCACTTTTTCCTCCGAGTGCTTTAGAGCTTGGTGCAGACCTTGTCCTACATAGTTCTCATAAGACCTTAAGTGCCTTGACTCAGTCGGCTATGCTTCATGTTCAAGGAGATAGGATTTCTCGCACCCGCTTGAGGCAAAGCCTAGAAATTCTGCAATCTTCAAGTCCGAGTTATTTACTTCTGGCTTCATTAGAAAGGGCTGGAGAATTCGCTTTGAATTTTGGACGTTGGGCTAGTCTTCGAGAAGAAGTCGAAACTCTTCATCGCAAAGTTGGCAGAAATTTTCGCATCCTCTCTCAAAAAGATGCCGGAAGCTACGACATTCACACAGTGGATTGGTCTAAAATCTTAATTAATACCTTGCCCCTTGGTGTTCCTGCTTCTCGCTGTGTGGAATACCTCCGAGAAAGTTACGGGATTGAACCAGAGTTGTGGGATGAGGAAAATATTCTGTTCATGTTAGGAATTGGGAACATGCCAGAGGATGTCCGAAGGCTTACAAAGGGGTTAGAAAGTTTAGCGGAGTCAGCGTCCGGTTTCCCTCGTTTGCCTGGATTCGTAGAATTGAAAAAGCGAGTGCAATACGATGGAAACGTAATTCCTCCCTTGCCTAATTTAATTCTTTCTCCGAGGGAAGCTTTCTTCGCACATAAACGACAAATTTCTCTCAAGGAAAGTTTGGGACATGTTGTCGGGGAAACCATCTCCCCTTATCCGCCCGGAATACCTGTCATCGTGATGGGCGAACTAATGACTCCTGAAGTACTGGGTACACTCCTCACCGCTGGAGAGGGGCGTTGGCAAGGGTGGGACGGCTTTAGAAACCAAACAATATGGGTGGTCGATCAGGAATAAGGGATGAAAATGGAGATATCATGAATCTACAGTTGGCACTTTTAGAGAAGGCGGCACGCGAAGGTCGCTTGGCACATCTCTTACTGTTTCATGGAGGAAGTGCCTTGCATCAACGAGAGGTGGCTCTTCGGTTGGCGCAGATTTTAAACTGCGATCTCCCTACGCCAGAGGGACCATGCTTGAGTTGTTCAGCTTGTCGGAAAATTTTTAGTGGGAATCATCCCGACGTGTTATGGTTAAAGCCACTCAAGACGACCCTCGGAATCGAGCAAGTCCTGGCATGGCAAGAAAAGGTATCCCTTAGGCATTACGAGGGGAACTATAAGATTTCTGTCATCGAACACGCGGATGCTTTGACGTTACCTGCAGCGAATGCACTGTTGAAAATCATTGAAGAACCGCCAGAGAGAACTGTGATCATATTATGTGCTGAAAATGCTGAAGGGATTTTGCCCACGATTCAGAGTCGCGCACAGCTTGTTTATTTTCCCGACCTATCCGAAGAAACTTGGTTGGAGAGATTGGGTGAAGTGGATCGGCAAGAAGCCGCTCAGGCCTTCAGTTTAAGCGGGAGAAACCAGAATCTGGCGACAGCCATTTTGGAACACGGTGTTTCTTTGCTGCAAGAATGGATTAGGAAGTTCAGGATTGCGGTAGAAGAAGAAGATTTTCTTAAACTCTTTTCTCTTTTCCCGATCGACAAGAATCAAGCAGTTCTTTATTTGCAAGTCATGGCGGTAAAGGCGCAAGACGGGATTCAAAAAGGTACGGTCCATCCTTTTGAGCTTTTGGCGATTGGAAAAGCAAGTGATGTACTAAGACAACAAGTAAATCCGAGATTGGTGATTGAAGTATTGGCTTTAGAATTATTCCAACAAGGAGGGGCTCTCTGTGATTGAGGTTGTAGGTGTTCGCTTTAAGCACGCCGGGAAAATATACTATTTCTCCCCGGGAGACCTTAAGCTTGCTGCATCTGATAAGGTAATTGTGGAAACAGCAAGGGGTATTGAATTTGGGGAATTGGTCATCCCCCCTCGTCAAGTGGCTGACGAGGAAGTGATTCTTCCTTTGAAACAGGTCATGCGTAAGGCGACAGCAGCGGATGAACAGTTTGTCGAACAGAATAAAGCAAAAGAAAAAGATGCCTTCCAAATCTGCTTAAAGAAAATCTCAGACCATCATTTACCGATGAAATTGGTCGATGTGGAATATACATTTGACGGAAATAAGATTATTTTTTCCTTTACGGCTGAGGGGCGAGTTGACTTCAGGGAATTGGTGAAGGATTTAGCAGCAATATTTAGAACGCGCATAGAGCTACGCCAAATTGGGGTTCGAGATGAAGCCAAAATGCTCGGAGGGGTCGGTTCTTGTGGACGGATTCTTTGTTGTACTTCTTTCTTAGGAGATTTTGAGCCAGTCTCAATACGAATGGCTAAGGATCAAAAACTTTCTTTGAATCCAACCAAAATATCCGGGATTTGTGGTCGTCTTATGTGTTGTCTTAAATATGAAAATGGTTGTTATAAATCTGAAGATAGAGAGCATTGTTGCCGCCGCAACACTCAAGATGGAGAAAGGAGCGCCGAAGCTCCGGATGAACAGAATCTTCGTGAGGAAAGTGCCCCTGCTCTCAAACCAGACGGGAGATTGCAACGTAATCGGAAAGGGGAAAAGCCCAAAGGAAAGAGTGAGAAAGTATGAGCCAATTGACTCAGGCCTTAACGGAAGTAGAAGAGAAATTGCGTTCCCTTCTTGAAGAAGTTAATCGTCTGAAGCCTTATGTTCAGGCTTTAGAGGAAGAAAATATTAAGTTGAAGCGAGAATGGACCCTTCCGGAAAAAGAAACGGAACGTGTTATAGCTAATGCTGAACATATACAAGGGGTCGCCCATGATAATCTTGTGCGCCTGTATCAAGAAGGTTTTCACGTCTGCCATCTTCATTTTGGGCAACCGTTAGAAGGGGATTGCCTTTTCTGTATGGGCTTTTTAAGGAAAGATTAATTCGTTCACGAGGAAGTTCTGGATTACGAGGAGTCGAAGATATGTTGGCTAAAGGAACGTTGTATGTATGTGCGACGCCGATTGGGAATTTAGGAGATATCACGTTACGGGTATTGGATACGTTACGGGAAGTGGATTTGATTGCTGCTGAGGATACGCGTCATTCCCGTAAGCTTTTGCAACACTACCAGATTAATACGCATATGATCAGTTATCACGCCCATAACGAAAAGAAGAAATCCTTAGAATTGGTGGAAATGCTCAAAGCGGGTCAAGCGATTGCGCTTATTTCTGATGCAGGATTACCAGGGATTTCCGATCCGGGATGCGAAGTAATACGTCTTTGTCTAGCAGAGTCTATTCCAGTCGATGTTTTGCCTGGACCGAATGCAGCACTCACGGCCTTGGTCTTATCAGGAATGCCGACGGAGCATTTTTCATTTCATGGATTTCTGCCTTCTACCACAGGAGCGAGGAGGAAAGTCCTCGAGCAACTGGCTAATCTTCCGCAAACGCAAATTTTTTACGAAGCTCCTCATCGTTTGGTGTCTACACTACAAGGAATGTCGGAGTACTTTGGTGAACGTCCGGCTGCGGTTGTACGTGAGCTGACAAAATTGCATCAAGAGGTGCATCGGGGAACTGTATTAGAGTTGAAAGTGAGTTTCGAGCTGACGACACCTCGCGGGGAGTGCTGTATCATTCTTGCTCCCTACATCCCCGTAAAGTCGGTAGGGGGCCCGGAACAATGGTGCCAGGAAGTCAATCAAGGTATAAGTGGTGGACTGAGTAAGAAAGATGCCATGAAGGAAGTGGCGAAGCGTTATGGGGTTAGGAAATCAGAGGTTTATCAGGCACTTTTGGATGCGCCGGCCATGGATGGCCAAGTGTCTCTGTAGCCAAGGATGGCGGGAAGACACGAATAATAGGCATAAAAAGAAGGCCTCAAAGGCCTTCCAGTTAATTTAGAGATGGATTGGTCCACCCATGGGTTTCTTCTATGTAACAAACTTCTGAACTTATACGGCTTTGGAATCGGAATCCACTGTTCCAGCCACGGCTTCTCCCATAGCAACTGCACATTCACGGCAGACGTTTTTACCGTGGAAAAGCTGGTTATCGCTGGCATTACCACAAAATACACAAGCAGGTTCATACTTTTTGAGGATGATCTTTTCTTGATCCACATAAATTTCCAGAGCGTCTTTTTCGTCAATACCTAAAGTGCGGCGAAGCTCTATCGGTAAAACAATACGACCAAGTTCATCTACTTTTCTCACGATTCCAGTTGACTTCATCATTGATTTAACCACTTCCTTTACAACAACATTCGACAGGAAACTACAGCCTTATGATACCAACGGTTCCATTTAAAGTCAACCCATTTTTTTATGGATTTCGTTTCAAACTTACACAAATAATACTTTTCTTACATATTAATTCTTAATAGTGGGTATACTTGACAAATCTGAATCTTATTCTGTTATCACAAAGATAGTTAAGATGGGAGACGTAAAGGTGAAATATTATATAACAACTCCAATTTTTTATCCAAATTCGAGTCCGCATATTGGAACAGCTTACACGACGGTTGCAGCTGACGCGCTAGCCCGTTATCATAGAATGCTTGGTGATGACGTCTATTTCTTAACGGGGACGGATGAAAACGCCCAGAAAATTGTTCGCACAGCCGAAGCGCATCACACAGATCCTAAAGTTTATGTTGATGGTGTTGTGGAACATTTTAAAGAATTATGGAAAGCCTTAGATATTTCATTTGATGACTTTATTCGTACAACAGAAGAACGCCATCAAAAGGTCGTTCAACAGATTTTTACCAAACTCTATGAGAAAGGAGATATCTACAAGTCAGAGTATTCTGGGTGGTATTGTACTCCTTGTGAAACCTTTTGGATGGAAAACAAACTTATTGAGGGTAAATGTCCTAACTCGGATTGTGGAAGAGAAGTAGAACTACTCAAGGAAGAGAGCTATTTCTTCCGTCTTTCGAAATATCAAGATATTTTGCTTAAGTTTATTGCAGAGAATCCGGAATTTATCCAGCCTGTTTCTCGCCGTAACGAAATGATACGTTTCATTGAAGGCGGTTTAGAGGATCTCTGTGTTTCACGCACCACATTTCAATGGGGGATTAAAGTCCCATTTGACCCTAAACATGTTGTCTACGTATGGTTAGATGCACTGATTAATTATATATCAGCGCTCGGGTACCCTGATGGAGAAAATTATCAACGATATTGGCCCGCTGATGTGCATATTATGGGAAAGGACATCGTACGTTTCCATGCAGTCATATGGCCGATTATTCTAATGGCCTTGGATATTCCTCTTCCTAAAGCGATCTATGGACATGGCTGGTACTTGACAAAAGATGGCGGAAAGATATCCAAGTCCCGTGGGAATGTGGAGGACTCTTTCGCCTTGATTCAAAGATATGGCTCGGATGCCATCCGTTATTTCCTGTTGAGAGAGATGCAAGTAGGAACTGACGGCACGTATTCTGAAGATAACGTGGTCGAACGACTTAACAGTGATCTGGCCAATGATTTTGGAAATTTCGTCTCACGGAGCTTGGCGATGGTTGTCAAGTATCGAGAGGGAATTGTTCCTAGTTCTGGACAAGACGGATCCTTGGAGCAGGACTTGAAGGCATTGAGTCATGAGGTTAAAAAGGCTGTCGAAGAAAGTCTTGATAGATGTGACCCGGCAAGTGCCTTGGAACAAATTTGGCGATTTGTTGCACGTTGTAATAAGTATGTCGATGAAACAGCCCCATGGGCTCTAGCAAAACAAGAGGGACAGAGAGAACGCTTAGATACGGTTCTTTATACGTTCGTGGAATGTATCCGAATCATGGCGATTTTGACGGCCCCGTTTATGCCAGGATTACCGCCGAGAATTTGTGTGCTTTTAGGTAAAGATGAGAAGCTCATGCGCTGGGAGGATGCGGATCAATGGGGCATCGTGGAACAAGGAACGCGAGTGCATAAGGGTGAGGCACTTTTTCCGAGAATTGATGTTTCTCAATATACGATAGCGGAGGAGACTAAACCAGTGAATCAAGAGCAAAGCCAAACTCAAGTTCAGAGTCAAGAACAAACCTTAGTTCATAATGAAACCCTCGAACCTATTCAAGCACTTGAATTTGAGCCTATAAAAGAGGAAATCAGCATTGATGAATTTGCTAAACTAGATTTACGTGTTGCAAAAGTTCTCAGTGCAGAGAGAGTAGAAAAAACAGATAAACTAATGAAATTAGAAGTCGAAGTGGCCGGCGTTGCGCGTACGGTAGTTTCAGGGATTGCCAAACATTATGCTCCTGAAGACCTCGTGAACCAATATGTCGTCTTAGTTGCTAATTTGAAGCCTACCAAGCTAAGAGGAATCACATCTCAAGGGATGATCTTGGCAGCCTCTCAGGGGGAAGTGCTAGAAGTGCTTACGGTCAACAAAGGTCTTCCGGGAGGGGCACGGGTTAAATGATCTGGGATACACATGCACATTTAGATGATCCTGACTATACTGAGGATTTTCAAGAAGTTATTACGCGAATAAAGTCATCCGGGATTTCCCGGGTGACGAATGTAGGGTATGATATTTCTTCGTCTGAACGATCTGTGAAGCTAGCTGCGGACTATGACTTTATTTATGCAGCGATTGGAGTACACCCGCACAATGCCGAAGGAGTCACAGCTCAAACCTGGGATAAGCTCATACAGTTGGCTAAACAACCAAAAGTACTGGCTTGGGGAGAAATTGGACTGGACTATTATCGGGATCTCTCCCCGCGCTCTATTCAGAAAGAAGTATTTATTCACCAGATAAACTTAGCGAACGAAGTTGGCTTGCCTATCGTTATTCATAATCGGGATGCCCATCAGGATGTTTTGGAGATCGTGAAGGATCATCCCCCTAAGTTTGGTGGGGTATTTCACTGTTATTCCGGCTCTCGAGAAATGGCAAGCATTCTTCTAAACCAGGGATTCTATCTTTCGTTCGCCGGACCAGTGACGTATAAAAATGCTCGGCATACGGTCGAGGTGGCAGAACATATTCCTCTGGATCGTATTCTCGTAGAGACAGATTCGCCTTATTTAACTCCGGAACCGCGAAGGGGTAAGCGCAATGAACCAACTTATGTTCGAGAAGTCGTTAAGAAAATTGCTGAGATTAGAAGCGTTTCCTTTGATGAAGTGGCTTCTCAAACTATGCGTAATGCTGAAACTGTTTTCAAGTTATAAACTAGGACCTTCGCTGTAAGGTTCTTTTTTTTATTCTGCTTCATAGGTTTTGTTAAGGGGGGATAGAATGTATTTGCTACCAGTTACCACGTATTCTGATTATTGGCGTGCAACCAAAGTTTGGAGTTCATATTTAGGCGGTTTGGCGTTGTTCGCTGCCAGTACCCGGTATTCAATACTGAGTGCCCCAGATATTACGCAAACTTTGCAACAACCATTGCAGGTGACACAATCAGGCTTAAATACAGAGACTTTAGATATAGACTCAGAGCTTATAGGCTCCAGGCAAAAGGCTATCAAAAAAAGCTCTATCAGTCGCGGTGTATCAAGTGAACCATTACTTAACCGAGGAATGGCAAGCCCAATAACGCAAAGACTCCAAACGGAAGATAGAGAAATTCCCTTTGAAACACAATATGTCGAGTCAGATCAACTTCTTCCGGGCATGAGCCAGATTAAGGAGGAAGGGGAAAGAGGTATTCTTCGTCAGGTGGTAAAGACATTCGAGGTTGATGGACAACCCGTAGACCAGCAAATACAATCTTCTTTTGAACTCAAAAGGGCGAAAAAGAAAGTGGTTATCCAAAACTCCAAACCTCCTTTAGGGGAGAAGTTCGAATTAGCCAAAATGAACATTGGACAAACACTGAACGTAGTATCGACAGCGTATACGCATACTGGAAGTAAAACAGCTTCTGGCGTCGCTCCGAGAGAAGGCTTGATTGCAGTCGATCCAAAGGTCATTGCCATGGGAAGTAAGGTTTATGTCGAAGGATATGGGTATGCCATAGCCGCTGATACGGGTGGAGACATTCGTGGAAATCGTATCGATCTTTTTTTCTCTAGTCTGCGCCAATGTATAGACTGGGGGCGTAAACCTGTCCGTATTTATGTATTAAAACCATATAATGGAAATTAATTTTGACAACTGACTACTGATATATTAGAATGAGGTTGCTACGTCAGTTTACTTTTTGGAGGGATTCAATGTTTGAGTTGACTCGAACTCGGGTTTTATCCTTAGTTAAGACGTCACGAATAGCCCAAGTGGTCATTGCTTTATGTGCTTTTTTTATCATAGTAACAGGTACATTCGTTTACAATGCTAAAACAATTGATGCCCATATTGATGGAAAAACAGTTCGTATTACCACAATCTATGGGACTGTTGGCCAGGCACTTGACCATTCAAATTTAAAATCTTATCCCGAGGATATCGTCAAGCCTTCTCGGGACACAAAGGTTACAAAGGGATTGACGATCGAAGTAACGAGGAGTGTGCCAGTCCATCTCTCAGTGGATGAACAAACTTTCATGACACGAACACCCGCAAAAACTGTAGGGGAAGCGCTTGTGGATTTATCGGAGCGGAACGGACTACAAATTAAAGACGTAGATGAAGTGAATGTTCCGCGGACGGATGCTGTCGTTGACCAAATGGAAATTAAGGTGCGAAGGGCTATTCCCATTCTCGTTCGCGCGGATGGAAAGACGATTAATACGTATATTGCGCCACGAACTGTTGCAGAAACGCTCAAGAAATTAGGCATTGCTCTGGGAATAAAAGATAAGGTCTCGCTGCCCATTGATCATATGTTAGTCCCCAATGAGCAAGTTCAGGTTGTGAGGGTTGCTGAACGGATAGAAACTATTAAAGGTGAAATTCCATTTCAGAATGTTATTCAGGCAGCGGATTATCCCGTTGGATTACCTGATAAAGTTATTAGTCGTGGCTCGAATGGACTTCAAGAGCAGACGGTTAGACTGACGCTCGAAGACGGGAAAGAGGTTGATCGTGAAATCCTCGGTCAGCGAGTAGTGACGACTCCCATCAATCAAGTTACTTCTCGTGGTGCACAAACGTCAGTTTCACGGGGGGGAGAGACCATTCGTTTTAAACAGGCTTACGTCATGACGGCGACTGCATATTGCATACCAGGCGGGACAACAAGAACGGGGGCCCCTGTCCGATGGGGTATCATTGCAGTCGATCCCAGAGTTATTTCTCTCGGGGAAAACGTATATGTTGATGGTTACGGAAGGGCTCAAGCTTTAGATACCGGTGGAGCCATTATCGGTAATCGCATTGACCTTTACATGAATTCCCAGGAGGCAGCAGCATCATGGGGTGTCCGGACCGTTATGGTATATGTTCAGTAATGAACTTCATTGATTTTCTAAAGCAAGCCTTCGCTTCGAGCGGGGGCTTGCTTTATGTTAGGTAGGAAGTATAACTTTATTTATCAGCACATACTCTGTTATTGTAACCATGAAACGAAGGTGCTTCCATGGCTATTAATTAAAAATACATATCCTAAATGTAACCAGGAAACGGGGGAATACCGAATGCGTCAGCTTGTGGGGATACCAGGGAAGAAAACTGCGATGTTACTTGTTCTGTGTGTAATGAGCATATTAGTGTTCTCTGTGCTTTGGCAGGGTTCTACCGCGGTCGTTAGTCGTCTTGAGAATGGCGATAGTGTGATGCTTGATCCGGGACATGGGGGATATGATCCTGGCGCGATCACCTCACAGGGTGTGTATGAGAAATCAATCAATCTCCAAATTGCCCAGAAGGTGAAGGAAATGCTTCGTCCAAGCGGAATAGAGGTTTTGCTTACTCGAGAAGAAGATATTGATTATGCTCCAGATGGAGTCAGAGGAAAAACCATAAAGAAGCAAATCGACTTAAATCGCCGTATTGATATGGCAAACGCGGCAAAAGCGAATGTTTTTGTCAGCCTCCATGTCAATGCGGCTTCAGGGCAAAAATCTGGAGCGGAAACATTTTATCATTCCAAATCAGAATCGGGAAAACGGTTAGCTGAATTGATTCAACAAGAATTGATTAAAATACCAGGAATGAATCGTAGAGTTGCGAAACCTGGGGATTTTTATATTATAAAAAATACGAGCATGCCTGCGGTTATCGTGGAAGTAGGCTATTTATCTAGCTTTAAAGAACAGAAGAAACTCCAACAATCTTGGTATCAAGAACAACTGTCACGCGCGATCGCTAAGGGAATAGCAAACTATTTTGAGCACCTTCCAAAATTGACTTATAACGGATAAATATAACGCTTTATAAATAAATACATAACGTCCTTTGAAGCGGGGAAAATAAAGTCAGTTACCGAATCTACAATAAGGAGTTGAAGCGTAGCATGAAACGGTTTCTGACTTTTATAATGAGCAGTGCTCTGATTTTGGGCCTTACCTTGACAGGATGTGCAAATCCAAACCCAAATGCACCTCCTGCTGCTCCACAAAATGCCCCATCGCAAACAACGCAAAATTCACAGCCGCCTCAAGCAGAGGCAGGAGCAACCCGAGATTCTGTGATAGGTGCAGAAAAACGAGTAGTTATGGGATTTTACACGGATCCAGAGGGACCTACACCTGGTTCGAAGGAATCAATGCTCAAACATGCTAAATTGATGGATGAAGTAGCCTTCTTCTGGTACTCTTTTGACGCTAATGGTAAAGTGGTCCCGACAGGTAAAGTCGATTTGAGTATCAAAGAAGCAGCGCAAAAGAATGGGTCAAAAGCCTACGCCTTAGTGCATAACATGAATTTGACAGGGACAGTTGGGTTTGATGCAAATCTTGCTCATCGCGTTTTATCAAATTCTGCTGTAAGGGCAAATTTAGTAACCAACTTGGTTAACTTGACAACAAAAGACGGTTGGGATGGAATTTCAATAGACGTTGAGAAGACCCCTCCTGGAGATCGTAACAATTTTTCTGCCTTTGTCGCTGAGTTGGGTAAAGCATTAAAGGCTAAAGACAAAGTCTTGAACATTTCTATTCCTGCTAAATTCGTAGATTATCCTTCCGATCTATGGTCGGGTGCCTATGATTATGCGGCAATTGGAAAATCTGCTGATCAAATCATTCTTATGACCTATGATGAACATGGACTTGGGACTACCCAGGGACCTATTGCTTCACAAGGTTGGGTAGATCGCGTTATTAACTTTGCAGTGGGCAAGATAGCTAAAGAAAAGATTGTAATGGGACTTCCCGTTTATTCGTTTGACTGGGGGTCGAGCAAGCCCCTATTGCCAGATTATCTATCCTATATTCAAACGGTTGATCGTGCGAAGAAACATGGGGTAGAGATCCTCACAGATCCTAGTGCAAAGGTTCCGCAATTTACCTATACAGCGAATGGTGTAAGACACGAAGTCTTTTTTGAGAATACCGCTAGTTTAAAAGTAAAAATGGATTATTCGCTTAAACACAAATTGCATGGTGTTGCTATCTGGCGCTTAGGAATGGAGGATCCTTCGATCTGGGATTCCCTCATGAAAACGTATGGAACCAATAAGGAAACAAAAAAATAACCATAAGATTTACAAAGATTAGAAAATAAGTTCTATAAGTTTCCAAAAAGGGCGAAAGATATTCTTTCGTCCTCCTTTTTAATTCTGGATATTTTAAGAGAAAATTTGAGTCTTAGGACGTTCTCAGTTAAGATATAGAAGTGGAAACGGAGGAAACTTTGGATGATAAAGGAACTTATCGTTGTCGAAGGGAAAAATGATGCACATGCGGTACGGCAGGCCCTCGGGGAAGTAGACATAATTTGGACTGAGGGTTATGGGTTGACCAAAAAGAAGTTAGAATACATTGCAGAGATGGCAGACCGTCAAGGGGTGATTATATTTACGGATCCTGATACGGTAGGAGAGCAGATACGTAATCGTATTCGTGCTTACGTTCCTCAGGCCAAACATACTTACCTTACAAGGAAGGCTGCTACAAAACAGGGGGATATTGGGGTAGAAAATGCGACAACCCACGAGATACAACGCGCCTTTGCTCATATTCAACAGGAGCAAGAAGCTATCAATGGAACATTTACAATTAAAGATTTAGTATCGGTAGGTCTTGCAGGGGCAACGGGTGCGAGTGAATTGAGAATAGCGCTTGGGCGCAAACTAGGAATTGGGGATACCAATGCTAAGCAATTTCTACATCGATTAAATCGGTTTAGCATATCACGTGAATTATTTTTTCAAGCGATTGAGGAGGTTCGTCATGGAAAGCGCAGCTGAATATACACGCCGTCTCGTAAAGAGTGGGGCACGTGCCCAAAAATCCATGGGTCAGAATTTCCTCATGAATGATGAAGTGATCAACCGTATTGTTTCAGCTAGTACGCTACAAGCGGATGTACCGCTCGTGGAAATTGGGCCGGGGTTAGGAGTATTAACACGGATACTTGCACAAAGGGTACCAAAGATGTGGGCGATAGAGTTGGATCAACATAAGATTGGAATTTTGAATAAAGAGCTTAAAGGGCTCCCTATTGAGTTTCTCCATCAAGATGCGTTAAAACTTGATTTGCATGAACTATGGGGAGATCAAAAAGGATACTTGGTGGGAAATTTGCCCTACTACATTACAAGCCCACTCGTCATGCACTTTCTGGACCAAGCGGATCGATTAAGTGGGATGACGATTATGGTTCAGAAGGAAGTAGCAGAGCGGATTGCGGCGTCACCTGGAGGCAAAACCTATGGTATTCTATCGATTGCGGTTCAGATTTCAGCCAAAGTTACAACCGTGATGGATGTTTTGCCCAGTGCATTTTGGCCAGCGCCTAAAGTCACGTCTGCAGTGATAAGATTGGACCTTCGCCCTTATCCGGGGTTTAGCGTGGATAAGAAGGATTTCTTTCGAGTGGTTAAGGCAGCATTTAGCCAGCGACGAAAGACATTAGGTAACTCACTAGCAGGTGGTTTGGGGCTAAAAAAGGAAGATGTTATCGAACGAATGCAAGGCACAGGGATCTCTGATGGACGGCGTGCAGAGACGTTGAGCATTGAAGAGTTTCAAGTTCTAACAAAGGCTTTTCGGTAATATTGAGTAGGGGCTGTAACGAAACTTGTTTTTCAATTTGTTGCAGCCCTATTTTTATTGAGAATTCCAAATGAATTTAAGGATTATTCCCTGCTTCGTAGGTGAATAATCCTCTTTTTTATTAAGTAAGGCAATAAAAGAATAAAAGTTGGGAAATATCCGAATCATAAGGAAGCAAATTGTAGGTTAAGCACTTACGTTCAAACGATAATAAGGATTGACGGAGGGTGAACTCGGGTTGGGCAAAACACATAGAGGACGTTTTATGAAATGGTCAAATATCATTGCTACAGTGGCAACTACGGTGTTAGCGCTCACAGCTTTGATCACCGTCTATTTAACGGTGGCTGCTTGGAAGGTACAACAAGAGGCAATGCGTCCTTATTTTGTATTAAGGGAATCTCCCAAAGTTGATTTAGAAAATGAACTCAGCTTAGAGTTGAAATTTAATAATGTAGGTATACATCCCGCGGTCAATCTTTCAAGCGAGACGATTGTCTTTGATGAGCAGTTAGAAGGAAAACCGATTCACCATGATGAATCAGCCATAGTCAATGAAATTCCAAAAGATACAGCCTCAAGTCTGGTTATGACCATACCCAGTGATACAATTTATTCCAAACAATTTAATATTAGTGCTCATTACATTGTGGTTGATTTACAGTATGCAGATCCTATCTTGGATAAGACCTACAGCCAGACAATTTATATGAAGTGGAACGGAGTTCATGAAGGAAAAATACAAGCCACCATCCACGTAAAGGTCGAAGAGAAGGGAAAGATTTTGGATTACTTCCAAAGGCATGGTATTGATCCTAAAATTAGGAGTTAGAGAATGGGATTAGCCATAATTCCATTTTGTAGAATAATATCGCTAGAAATCTCTTGATTTTCTGTTCTAGATAATCCTGGAATAATGACATGCTGTTCATAGAATATACCCTGGGACCGTATAGAGTTCTCCCAATGATAAAGGAGGTCAAGACGTCGTTCGGGGTGGTAGCCCAATAATTCATGTTTACCGAGTGAACGTGTTGGTGGACTATTTTGGGCGAGTGCCAATCCCATGAGGCAATCCCCAATGATGGTCTCGGCAATCAGACGAGCATGACGCCGATGCTTTGTAGGGGATCGCATGGCTTCGTGAGGGATAGAGGTGGCCACTTTAATGGCAAGGTCGCTCTTCTTTGCCCAAAACAAGGTGAGCGGGGGAATCGCTATAGCATCTATAGGAAGGATGTGTAGGGCTCGCTGAGAAAGCGCATGGGGTCCATGTGTAGGTGTTGCAAGGCCGAGGACTTTAAAGAGATCAAGTTCGCGGTTGAGTTTGGCACGGAATTTTAGAACGAGATTGGCAAGTTTCTGACGATGGGGAATGTAAGGGTAACAATTGGTTAAAGCAACGTCAACTCCAGATTCAATAGAGGTAATGAGGTGAATGAGATTTTGATAAATATCCCCAGACATATCACCATCGACAAAGAGTATGCCATCGACGCCTAAATAACGAGCGTAGAGTGCTCCGATCGCTCGAGGTATATCAATTCCTAAAGACTCTGAAAAGTAAAGAATATGAATTCGAGGATCCTGGATTGAGCTTGCCAGTTCGAAGGTCTGATCCGTGCAGCCATTAAGAACTAAAATAATGTAATGGACTGGAAGGCGTAAAATGGTGGTTAAGACTGCCAAGATGCTCTTTTCTTCATTCTTAGCTGGAATAACTGCTGCGAACATCTTTAGGCCCCCCTTTTGTTTAGACTTACTATTAATATATGCCGTTTAGATTTATTCGACATAGTATAGAGTGATAAAAGGTAAAAGGAGGTCAAACCATGTTTCACGTTGGGGATATTGTGGCTAGACTCTCACACCGAGAGGACATTTTCTTTCATATAGAACAAATAACGGTGAATGTTGACGGCGAACGTTCGGCGATCCTCAAAGGGCTCAATTTCAGACTACTAGCAGATGCTCCAGTCTCAGATCTTATCGTGAAGAGACCCATTGAGGTTGCTGGCTATGAGCGTGAAGATAATAAAATGATTTATCAGAAATTACACAAATTAACCAGGCAAAGGAAAGTAGGTCAGGACGATCAAAAGGATTCTTTCGAGATTCCGGGACGGGTGTTGCAGCTTGATGGTGACCAAGATTATTTAAATCAATGTATCAAGACGTATCGGCAAATGGGAATCGAAGCAAAGGGGATTTGCAAATCCGAAATGGAACAACCAAAAGTAATACGTAAAATTTTGCAAGAGAATCCTGCAGATATCCTAGTATTAACAGGTCATGACGGATTCATCAGTGGGAAAAAGGACTTTCACAGTAATGACAGTTATCGAAGTTCGCGCTATTTTGTGGAATCCGTCTCAGAGGCCCGGCGGTTTCAACATAATTTGGATGCTCTGGTGATTTTTGCAGGAGCCTGTCAATCTAACTATGAAGCGATTCTTTCAGCAGGAGCAAATTTTGCTTCATCACCCAAACGCATGCTTATCCATGCGTTTGATCCGGTGTTTATCGTGGAACGAATTGCTTTTACGCCGACAGATCAAATTGTTTCAGTGAAGGATATTCTTACGCATACGATCACTGGCACCGATGGGGTTGGTGGAGTCGAGACGCGGGGGCAGTTGAGGCGGGGATATCCGAGAAGTCCTTATTAAGTGCGCCTTGCCTGTGGAACGGTTTAAGACAGGTAAGTAACTCGAGGGTAGACTTGGGGACGGTTCTAGCGCCTTACTAGTAAGTAAGACGGGATAATCGTCCCGCAGTCGCCCTATTTCTATTAAGGCTGAATAATTACGGGGGTGCCGATTCCGACAAGCTGAAATAGGTTTTCGACGTCGTGATTATGCATGCGTACGCATCCTTTGGATATGGCTTGCCCGATACTTGTGGGGTTACTCGTTCCGTGAATCCCGTAATGGGGAAGGGAAAGTCCCATCCAGCGGCTGCCAAAGACACCGCCCGGATAAACTGTTTTAGTGGCAATGCTGTAGCGCCCGTAAGGTGTAGGGGTTGAGCCTTTGCCTACAGCAATCGGATAATGCTGAATTAGCCGGTTTCCTTCATAGAGCTCAAGTTGTCGTCGAGTAGTATGAATGACAATTGAACGGTTGGGCATCGCGCTGAAGCCTCCTTTCTACGTAATTAGGGTCTATCTCATGGTATGTTAGGGATTTTCGAATGTTCGTTGCATAATTCAACCCTCTTTAGGTGGAAAATAAACCGACTGGAGGGATCAGTTTGACTGAACACATCGAAGGAAAGCTACTTATTATCGGTGGAGCAGAAGATAAAAGGGGAGACTGTAAAATTCTAAAACGCTTTGTTCAGGAGTCAGGCGGTAGGGAAAGCCGAATTACAGTTCTGACAGCGGCGACAGAATACCCGCTTCAAGTGGGGACTGAGTACCATTCTTTATTTTTAGAACTAGGTGCACAGGAGGTACAGGTTCTTGATGTTTCAGACCGTAATCAGGCGAGAAGACAAGGGATCGGGAAAGACTTTGAAAAGTCTACGGGAGTTTTTTTTACAGGAGGTGACCAACTGCGGATTACTGGTTTGTTGGGAGGGACGTTGCTAGGTCGGATGCTCCAACAGCTATATGAACAGGGAGTCATCATTGCAGGAACGAGCGCCGGGGCATCTGTCATGTCGGATACGATGATTGTTGGGGGGGAAGCTGGGACAGCAAAGAAAAATACGTTGACAATGGCCCCCGGGTTAGGACTATTGCGTTCGGTTGTAATTGATCAGCACTTCGCTCAACGCGGGCGAATCGGAAGACTTCTGTCGGCAATCTCACAAAATCCCTACGTTCTCGGGGTGGGTATTGACGAGGATACAGCTATCTTAGTTCACTCGGATGCGCATTTTTCAGTCGTTGGTAGTAATACGGTAACAGTGGTTGACGCATCACCCTCAACAACCACGAATGTCTCAGAAACTACTCCAGGTCAATCACTGGTTTTGAGCCCGATTTTAATGCACGTTTTATCCGATGGCTATGGTTTTGATCTTAAAAATCGAATTTCCTTACTTTAGTAAAAGAGAATAATTGACGAGGGAATACTAAGAAGAAAAAAGGTTAAAACTAGTAAGGTGTATTTTCCTATTGTAGCTAAAGGAGGAACAACAACATAATGGAGATTAGACAAATCCAAGCGATCGAAGGGGCCAATGTCTATAGTAGTCGGCCAATTATTCGAGCGATTGTGGATCTCCAAGAATGGACAGAACGGTTCAGTAATGAACTAGGAGATTTCCGTGTTCGTCTCATAGAAAACTTACCGACATTGGCGGAGCATCATTGTTCGCGGGGTAAACTTGGTGGATTCCTAGAGCGGTTACAAGAGGGGACCCTAATTGGGCATGTCATTGAACATGTAACCATAGACCTTCTGACTCAAGCTGGGCAGACCGTTAAATATGGCAAGACTATGGCTATTTTAGAAGAACCGGGTTGCTATGAGATTATTTTCAATTACGAGGCCAAAGAGGGTGCGATCGAAGGTTTTAATCAAGGATTTGCTCTGGTGAAGGCCCTTCTGAATCAGGAATCGTTTGATGTCTCACAAGCCGTAGACCGCATAAAAAAAGTGATGTCTGACTACGAATTGGGGGTATCAACGCAAACGATCGTGGAAGCATGCCAGGAACGGGGAATTCCAGTGCATCGTCTCAATGAATGTAGTCTGTTGCAGTTGGGTTACGGGCGAAATCAAAGACGTATCCAAGCAACCATGACGGGTGCGACGTCTAGTATTGGAGTAGACATTGCCTGTGATAAGGAAATGACTAAAAAAATTCTAGGTGAAGGGGGACTTCCCGTCCCTTGGGGGCATATTGTCAGCACGGAAGATGAGGCCATTCAGGCCTTTCGAGATATGAAAACTACCGTTGTGATCAAGCCCTTGCATGGAAATCAGGGTAAAGGGGTTACCCTTCAGCTTACGAACGTAGCGGAAGTTAGAGCTGCGTTTAAGGTTGCTCAAACCTACGGAGATTGGGTCATCATTGAAGAATTTATTGAGGGACAACATTATCGATTGGTAGTAGTTGGAGATCATCTTATTGCAGCAGCCAAACGCGTCCCAGCTCATGTTATTGGAGATGGCTTAGCAACGATTGCAGAACTTGTCGCCCAAACCAATGCAGATCCTCAGCGTGGAGAGGACCATGAAAAGGCCTTGACTAAGATCAAAATTGATCCTGTTGTGAAGTTGACCCTTACTCAAAGAGGATTAACACTTTCATCCATTCCTGAACCAGGGGAAGTGGTATACCTGCGTGACAGCGCTAATTTAAGTACTGGGGGAATTGCGGAGGATGTGACGGATTATGTGCATCCGGATAATATAGATCTGGCAGTCTATGCCTCAAAATTAATTGGCTTGGATATTGCGGGAATTGATTTAGTCATTGAAGATATCGAAGTTTCCTATCGCGAAAATAACGGGCATATCATTGAAGTTAACGCTGCGCCAGGGATTCGTATGCATCATTTTCCAAGCGTGGGTAAAGCGCGAGATGTGGGAAAGGCTATTGTGGAACAAGTGCTTCCTTCAGGGAATGGGAGAATTCCTATTATAGCGATCACCGGTACGAATGGAAAAACAACTACAACACGTATGGTTAGCAAAATGCTGACAGATCAGCAGCTTTTCGTAGGGATGACTTCCACAGATGGAGTGTACATCAATCAAAAGTTGTGGATTAAAGGGGACATGACTGGGCCAGAGAGTGCTAGGACTATTCTAAGACATCCCGATGTCCAGGTGGCGGTACTGGAAACAGCACGAGGCGGGATCCTTCGTGCAGGGTTGGGTTATGAATACGCCGATGTTGCGATTATCACTAATGTTTCCAATGACCATCTGGGTCAGTACGGTATTGAGACACTCGAAGATATTGCCCATGTCAAGAGCTTAGTAGCAGAGATTGTTAAGCCGCATAGTTACGTGGTGTTGAATGCGGATGACCCTTATGTTGTGAACATGGCTAAGCGAACGAAGGGGAGGGTTATTCTCTTTAGCACGGAAAAGGATAACAATCATGTTCGTAAGCATTTGGGATTGGGGGGGACAGCTGTCTTTTTGAACAGGGGCATGATCCTTCTTTGCCAGGGTTCGCAAAGTTGTCGGATCTGTTCAGTGAAACAGATTCCAGCAACTTTGGAAGGAAAGGCCTTGCATAATATCCAAAATGCTTTGGCGGCAGTCGCAGCAGGATGGGCATTGGGGTTAAGTGCCACAGCAATTCGGAACTCTCTTCAGGACTTCACTTCAAATGCAAAGCACAATCGGGGACGTCTAAATCTTTATGAGTTAGATGGAGTTCGTGTTGTTGTTGATTATGGACATAATGCGGCGGGAATCCAGGAGGTTAGCAAGACACTGAAACAGCTTAAACAAGGTTCTCTAGTGGGATGTATAACCGTCCCGGGTGATCGGCCTGATGAATCGGTACGAGAAGTGGGGCGGATCGCTGCGCTGGGTTTTAAACGCTTAATTATTCGGGAAGATGCTGATTTGCGTGGACGTAAACCGGGCGAAATTGCCCAACTTCTCTATGATGAAGCGGTGCGATGTGGAATGAATCCCAATAAAATAGAGATCGTTCTTTCAGAAATAGAAGCTTTTCGGCACGGATTGGATAGTTGCGTACCCGGGGATACTTTTGTGATATTCTATGAACATATTGAGCCGATTGAGGAAGAAATTTATAGGAGAATGGAATTACAGAAGGCACTACCTTTTAAACCGACACAGAATGAATGGGCCGTTGGAGGGGAACGTTGAGAGTCAGGAATTAGTAATTTGGAGGGGCGAGGATTATCTTCGTCCCTTCTGTTGTCAAGATTTATAAGGAGAAGTGCTGGAACTCTGACCAAAAAATATGTATAATAAAAGGAAATACATCCATAATGTTCGGAAAGGGCAATGTAAATGCAACAATCTTCTCTGACAACATTCGCATACGCTAAAATCAACCTGGCCTTAGCAATACAAGAAATCCGCGAAGATGGGTATCACGAACTTCAGAGTGTCATGCAATCCATTGAATTACATGATATTGTTCGGATTCGGCGGCGTGGAGAGAAGGTTGTATGTAGTTGTGGAGCCTTAAGTGGCCCTGGAAACTTGGCGTATAAGGCGGCTGAACTATTTCTTGGGCAACTAGGCCAAGACGAAGGAATTGAAATTGAAATTGAGAAGTATATTCCCATTCAGGCTGGATTAGCTGGAGGTAGTACAGATGCTGCGGCGACGTTACGTTTATTAAATCGACTCTATGGAGAACCTCTCGACAAGGAAGGACTTCTCGCACTTGGGGGGAAATGTGGTGCAGATGTCGCGTTCTGTCTCCGTGGTGGAACGATGTGGGCGACTGGACGAGGAGAACTGCTGGAATTCTTGCCCACGGCCCCTAAAATAGATCTCGTCTTAGCCAAACCGTTTGCTGGAGTGAATACGAGGGAGGCTTACCTTCGATTTGATGCAGTAGGCCAAGGCGGGCATTTGACGCGAACGGATTGGGAGAGCGCCTTAAAAATGGGTTCATCTCAGCAAATTGCTGAGCTACTTTATAATGATTTAGAGCCTGCCTCAACTCAGCTAGTTCCGCAAATTTCATTATTGAAGCAGAGTTTACTCGATGCGGGGTGTTATGGAGCCTTAATGTCTGGAAGCGGTTCTAGTGTATTCGGGCTTGCCCGAGGGAGACAGCATGCTATGGATGTTGCTGGACAGTTGAGAAAAAAGGGCTTAAAAAATGTTTGGGTTACCAGAACAGTAGGGAAAGTAAAAGGATGAAAGGGGAGACATTCGTGGGGAAACGATTGGTACCGGTGATACTTGACGGTTACAAGCCATTACGGGAGATTGTGTTTGAATCCATGCGCGAGGCCATTCTCAGTGGGGTTCTTGAGCCCGGAGAGCGGTTGATGGAAATCCAATTGGCTGAAGAAATGGGGGTTAGCCGAACTCCAGTACGGGAAGCAATCCGAAAATTAGAACTCGAGAATTTTGTCGTCATGATTCCTCGCAAGGGAGCGTATGTCGCAGGCGTTTCCCTAAAAGATGTTGCAGACGTTTTTGAGATTCGTTCGGCTCTTGAAGGATTGGCTGCAGGATTAGCTGCTGAACGAATTACCGAGGATGAATTAGAAGAAATGGAACGGGCACTGTTCTATAGAGTCAGCGAGGGCGAAATGGATTTGGAACAGATTGTGAAGTCAGATACGGATTTCCATGCTTTAGTTTATAGAGCTAGTCGCAATGAACGGTTAGTACAGATCTTAGAAAATTTACGTGAACAGATTCAACGTTTTCGCTCAACTTCACTCGCCGTTCCAGGACGAAATAAATTGGCGATTGAGGAGCACAGGATGATTGTCGAAGCCTTAAGAAACCATGATACTGAAGAAGCACAGTCTTTGGCGATGGCACATATTGTGACAGCTGAAAATGTCATGTTTGAGACTCTTAGAAAGAATGATTCGGACAAGGTGGATCAATAATCGTGGAGAAGATGAAAAGAGCGGAACGCATGGTGGCAATCACTCAATTGTTGATGCAAAAACCAAATGTTCTGACTCCCTTAACCCTATTTGCAGAACGGTTTGGTACGGCTAAGTCCACTATTAGTGAAGATTTAATGGCAGTCAAGGGTAGCCTCATGCTTTCAGGGCAGGGTCATCTTGAAACGATTTCCGGGGCAGCCGGGGGGGTTCGGTACATACCGGAAATTGCCAAAGAAGAGGCCACAGAATTCCTTAGTGAGCTTTCTGAACGATTGAGTGACAAAGAACGAATTCTCGCAGGCGGCTTTTTGTATATGACCGACTTGTTGTTCGATCCTTCTGTATTGCGTCCCCTAGGCCTTATCTTTGCAGGTGCCTTCAGAGAGAAAAAACCGGATGTCGTTGTTACTATTGAAACGAAAGGGATTCCACTGGCCCTTGTAACGGCAGAGGCTTTAGGTTTGCCTATGGTTGTTATACGCAGTGGAAACAAAGTAACAGAAGGCTCCTCGGTAAGCATCAATTATGTTTCTGGATCATCACGGCGTATTCAAACCATGTCACTTTCTCGAAGGGCCTTGGAACCAAAGCAACGCGTCCTCATCATTGATGATTTTATGAAGCTGGGGGGAACAGCACTAGGAATCAAAAACTTGATGGCAGAATTTGAGGCTGACGTTGTAGGAATGGGGATCTTGGTGGAGGCCAGAATGACCGCGGAACCCAAGCTTGTGGGAGAATATTTATCCCTTTTGCAGCTGAACGAACTAGACCTAGATACTGGGAAGACGTCCGTTATTCCAATGATTAGCTTTTAATTATCTTTTAATAGACTTTAACAAATAAACAAAAATTTTCCTAAATAAAAGCAGGATTTTTTTACCATACAGAGAATATCATTATGAACAAGCCCCGGATGTCAAGTGGAAGGGTGGTGATTCATAATGAATATTACCGATGTGCGGGTTCGGAAGATTAACACGGAAGGAAAGATGAAAGCCGTGGTCTCCGTGACCTTTGATGATGCGTTTGTCGTCCATGATGTCAAAGTTGTGGAAGGAATGAATGGTATTTTTGTAGCTATGCCCAGCCGTAAAACACCCGAAGGGGAATTTCGTGATATCGCCCACCCTATTTCTTCCGCAGCACGAGAGGTAATCCAAACGGCTGTTTTAAAAGCTTATCAGGATGCCATTTAAAACTCTTAAATAAATGTTTTTAGACATTTGAAAGGGGACCTTGCAAGTTAGGTCTCCTTTTTCCATCATGACTTATGGTTGTTTCGATAGTTTCTTTCGTTATGATTGTTGAATAAGCGGAATTTGGATTTGCTTACTAGTACATAATTACTATAGAATAAAAGAGGATTTTGCCTTGATTTGACGAATAAAGAACTTTTGGAATGTAAAACTAAGTTGAGGTTAAACTATGCTGGAGGCGATTTTAGATTATGCCTAATTTGGTAGCGGTGATTATGGCTGCAGGAAAAGGGACAAGGATGAAATCAAAGTTGCCGAAAGTCATGCATTCATTGGCAGGGAAACCTCTCATTGAACATGTCTTGGATGCGGTAACCCAGGTTGGGATTAAACGTCCTTTGGTTATTGTCGGGCATGGCCGAGAGATCATTGAGGACAGTATTTTTGGACGCGCAGAGATGGTTGTTCAAACTGAACAACTCGGAACAGGACATGCTGTCATGCAAGCTCTCCCTTATTTAGAAGACGCCCAGACCGTTCTAGTCCTAAGTGGCGATCAGCCGTTGCTCAGTTCTGAGACGCTACACGCTCTTATTAATTTGCACCAGGCCCAAGGGGTTAGCGCGACAGTGTTGACATCTTACATGGAGCAGCCTTTTGGCTATGGTCGAGTCATTAAAAATGGCGACGATCTTGTTAGAATTGTTGAGGAAAAAGATGCAACTCCTGACGAACGACAAATTCGTGAAATTAACACAGGGACGTATTGTTTTAAGGGGTCTGCACTCAAGGATGCCCTGACGAAAATTACTCCTCAGAATGCGCAAGGAGAATATTACCTAACGGAAGTATTCGATGTGTTTTTAAATCTTGGGGAAAAAATGTTGACGTATTGTACAATGGATTCTCATGAGGCATTGGGAGTGAATAGTCGTGGCCAATTGGCTGAGGCTGAAGCGATTTTTCGCGAGCGCATTCTTGAGCATTGGATGAACGAAGGGGTTACATTGGTGGATCCTTCTTCAACCTTTATTGATGCGGACGTTGAACTCGCACGGGATGTAACGATTTTACCATTTACTCGCTTAATGGGGAAAACTCGGATCGAAGAGGATGCCGTGATTGGGCCCCAGACGAGTTTGGAAAATTGTACTGTGGGGTGCGGTTCTGAAGTTATCTATACTGTAGCCAAAGATGCAGCGATCGGAGAACGCTGTCACATTGGTCCGTTTACTTATTTACGACCGGGCACAAGACTAGAATCGGACGTAAAAGTGGGCGACTTTGTCGAAATTAAAAATAGTTTAATTGAGACGGGAGCTAAAGTCCCCCATTTGAGTTATATTGGCGATACACACGTTGGAAAGTCAGCGAATATTGGAGCGGGTACGATTACTTGTAACTACGATGGGGTTAACAAATATCCTACTAAAATCGGAGATTATGCCTTTATAGGCAGTAATACCAATTTGGTCGCTCCGCTTGAAGTGGGAGATTATGCTGTTACGGGTGCAGGGTCTACCATTACAAAGAATGTTCCTGCAGAGGCCCTGGCGGTTGAACGAAGCCAGCAGGTAATTAAGGCACATTGGCATAAGCGAAAAGATGAAATAGGGGGCTAAAGAAGAGGCATGGCAGCAAAGGAATTTAAGATTTTTTGTGGGAATGCCAATCGGCCGTTGGCGCAGGAAATCGTGGACTATCTTGGAGTTCCACTGGGTCAAGCCAAAATACAACGGTTTAAAGACGGCGAGATTTGTCTTGCTATTGATGAAAGCGTTCGAGGTTCAGATATCTACGTTGTTCAGCCAACTTGTTATCCTACAAATGATAACATCATGGAATTGTTGATTATGATTGATGCGATTCGTCGGGCCTCAGCTCGACGTATTACTGCTGTAATGCCCTATTATGGATATGCCCGCCAAGAGCGCAAATCAAGGGCCCGTGACCCGATTACGGCGAAATTAATGGCTAACCTAATCGCCACCGCGGGAGCGGATCGTGTTATTACTATGGATTTACATGCTCCAGCTATTCAAGGGTTCTTCGATATTCCCCTGGATCACTTGCCTGGAGTCCCGATTCTGGCGGAGTACTTCAGAGAGATGGGGCTTGAGAATGTTTGTGTTGTATCTCCAGATTTAGGGGGGGTCACACGAGCACGGAATCTTGCCGAACGGATTGGTGCTTCCATAGCTATTATTGATAAGAGGCGTCCAGAACCCAATGTTTCTGAAATTATGCATGTTATTGGGGAACTGAAGGGCAAGACCGTAATTATGATTGATGACATTATCGATACTGCGGGAACCATAACGCTGGGGGCCCAGGCCCTTGTCGAACGAGGTGCTAAGGAAGTGTATGCGTGCTGCACTCACGCTGTTTTATCAGGACCAGCCATAGAACGCTTAAATAACTCCGTTATTCGTGAAGTTGTGGTGACAAACACCATTCCTCTGAGTGAAGAAAAATCAATTCCCAGGATGAGAGTGTTGTCGGTTGCTCCACTTCTTGGTGAAGCCATTGTGCGTATTCACGAAGATCTATCGGTTAGTAAACTGTTTAGTTAAAAAAGACCCCTGGGGTATCACCCCAGGGGTTCCTTGGTTACTGGTATTTCCGGTGTTTGTGGAATTTCCGACATTTCCGAAGTGGTTTGGCAGGCCGAGGGAGTGGATTCGGTTTCAGGAATGATGATCGGTGGTTTATCCTGAGTGAGCTGAGAAGCAACCTTAGCCTTATCTTTTTTAAAGTAGCTACCAATAGTGTGAGTTGTTTCTGTGGCTAGACTAGAGGTTGAGTGGATTAGATTTTTGAGAGTATCATTGAGACCTTTATCCGCGATGGTGAGAGCACTTTCACTTCCTTGTTTGGTTACGATCACGTCGTGGCCAATCGTCATGATGTGTTCTGCAGAGATCCATGCCTTGCCGCTAAGAAATCCTTCGAGTTTGCCGCCTGAAATTTCAACCTGAGTTATTTTGCCTGTTTTCGGATCAACATAATATTCGTCCGCTATTCCAAGCGTTTTTCCAGTTTCCGTGACCATTTTAGTCCCTATGATGCTTAATTTACCTTTGACTAAATCTAACAGATCCGGGAGACTTGAGGTTTTTTCCACGTGGGACCCAGTGTCGATCGTGATTGCGTCATCGCCGACACTGACCACTTTGGCATAGGGAATAATGCGCTGATCTTTGAAGAAACCCTTAGAGTCAACAACAATTGCAGCTAGGGATTTTGTAGCGGCGTCCAAAATTAAGCTCTTGACATACCCAATTTGCTGCCCTTCCTGGAGAGAAATAATAGGTAAGGATAAATACTTGCGACTGGGTTTCACAGGTGTACCCCCTTATTGGTCATTATTTGTTTCTTGAAAAAATGTATTCGAGGTGTCCGATGAATATGCTTTGGAGGAGATATGAATGAAGGTAATTGTCGGTCTTGGAAACCCAGGTCCTCAATATGCGGAGACGCGCCACAATATTGGTTTTATGCTTGTTGATCAACTAGCAGAGGCCTATGGTCTTACGTTTAACCCGAAATTCCAGGGATTTTGGGCGGAAGGAAATGTGCAGGGGGAACGTCTTCTTCTCTTAAAGCCTCATACGTTTATGAATTTGAGTGGTCGTTCAGTGAGCGAACTTATTCATTTTTATAAAATTTCAGGGGATAATCTTTTAGTCGTCCATGATGACATGGACTTGACATTTGGAAAGATGCGCTTACGTGACCATGGAAGTGCAGGTGGGCATAATGGGATAAAATCTATCCTTGCTGAATTAGGAACGGAAAAATTCTGGCGGCTTAAATTGGGTGTAGGCCGCCCGCCTAAAGAGTGGGACCCTGCGCGATACGTACTTGCACCCTTTGCGCATGATGAAATGGCAACGTTAGATGAGCTGTTAGAATGTGCTGCAAAAGCAACCAACCTGTGGATTAAAGGGGAAAATGGACGAGTCATGAATTTATACCACCGTTAAGAGAAGTATAACCTCCTAAACTAGGGGCAATTCTACTAGTAGGAGGTGATTCTGGTATGAGGATAGTTAAGGTTTGTCATGCCTGTGATCGAATTATTGGTGAGATTGAGTTAGATGACTTGACCGGTCATAACGCGGACCCTATAATGGATATTGTTGGAAATATTGCCTATGAACTTTGCCCGGGGTGTCTACACGAAATGGAGATGGAGCCGAGTAACGTCTATCACTAAGGTGAAGTATGGTGTCGTAGTTTTGTTTGACTTTTTGATTTAGATAAGGGGACATGTCGATGACCATGTCCCTGTTAAGTATTTTAGGGGGAGACAATGGGGGTCCTTTTAGGACGTTCATCTTTTTTTGGTACTTCCGACGAACAATCTTTACACCTTGAAAGGATGACCGGTTTGAATACAATTCATGATTTTCTTCGACGGGGGCTCGATATAGAGGTAATTGACCAGTCGTTAGGCCATGGGGAATGGCCCCAGATGATTTATGATTTAACAGGGAGCCAAAAGGCAGCGTGCATCGCTCAGCTTTTGCAAAAATCAAAGCCGGGTTTGATTCTGACTTATTCGGAGGAGCAGGCCCAAAAGTGGGCTAATGATTTACAGACATGGTGTCCCAAGGAAACCATCTTACACCTACCTACAACGGAATGGCTTCCTTTTGAAGTCTTAGGGAGAAGCCGGGAAACAACCGCGGAACGGATTCGTGTTTTGAATCAACTTGCTCAGAACCGAAAGTGTACGATCGTTGCTTCTGTCCTTGCAGTGGAGCGACGTGTATTCCCGATGGAACGCTGGAAAGAGTATACATTGACATTCGAAGTGGGGCGAGGATATAGCTTGTCTGAGGTGCTTACCACCCTAACCGCCGGGGGGTATGAACGTGTCGAGACGGTTGAAGGAAAAGGACAGTTCGCCTTAAGGGGTGGGATTTTAGACATCGCACCATTAGATGGTGAGGCAGTGCGTATCGAGTTTTACGATGATGAAGTTGATTCCATTCGAACGTTTGACCTTGGCACGCAGAAATCAGTGGCTGCTCAGGAAAAGGTGGATATACCTCCCTCTATGGAGTATGTTGTTACAAGAGAGGAGATGGGTCAACTTCGCTTTGCCATTCGAGCAGAAGCTCGAAAAACAACGGGCCGTCTTCAACGTTCGGGAAGGGAAGAAGCAGCTGAACGGCTACAAAAGAAAGTGGACTTTTTGGAAGAACGACTTGTTCAGGGAATCTTAGATGAAAATGTTTATCCATATCTAAGTTTAGTTGATACGCCTCTCGTCCCATTTTTCTCTTATCTCTCTGAAGATCACTTCGTTATTTTGGATGAACCACTTCGTCTAAAGGAACAATTAGAGTTTCAAACGAATGAACGTTTGTTGGAGTTTACGCAACAGTTAGAACATGGTGAAGAATTTATCCATCCAGATACGCAATTTATTAACTACGATGATATTTTAATTCATGGAAAACAATATCCCTTGGTGGGCCTTTCGACGTTGCTGAGGCAAGCTCCAGGGCTCTCACCAAAGCGGGTTTTTAACTTGAATGCCCGTCCCTTAACGGGTTTCATGGGGAAGACCAGTATGTTGGTTGATGAAATAGTCCACCGAAAGGATGCAGGGAATGTAGTGGCTCTATTTGTCGGCGATGAAGAACATGTAGAGCGTTTGATTCAGGGCCTGAAGGATCGCGGAGTCACTGCATCACGTAAAGTGCTTGAGGGTTCGGTTGAGGAGGGGCATGTCTATATCTATCCGTATTCCCTTGACCAGGGCTTTGAGCTTCCACTCGGGAAATTAGTGGTTCTGACAGAAGCCGAGATTTACAAAAGAGAGAGTAAAGTTGTAGGTAAGAAGCCTCCTAGCGCACCTATTAAAAAGAATCTATACATATCGGATCTTAAACCGGGGGACTTTGTCGTTCATGTCCACCATGGAATTGGGCAATTTACGGGCATTGAACGGCTAGAGGTTGCGGGGATAGAAAAGGACTATTTTGGAATCCGCTATGCTGGAGAAGACCGTCTCTATGTTCCGCTGGATCAACTTCATCTCCTACAAAAGTATTTGGGAAGTGGCGCAGAAGCCCTACCTAAACTTTACAAGCTTGGGGGAACTGAGTGGTACAAAGTTAAAAGTAAAACACGCAGTGCCGTCAAAGAGATGGCGATTGATTTGGTAAAACTTTATGCTGAACGGGAGGCAATCCAAGGATTTGCCTTTTCCGAGGATAATGTGTGGCAAAATGAGTTTGAGGAGAAGTTCCCTTATGTGGAGACTCCTGATCAAATCCAGAGCATAAAAGATGTCAAAGTTGATATGATGCGCCCACGACCGATGGACCGCTTACTCTGTGGGGATGTGGGGTATGGCAAAACGGAAGTGGCCCTCAGAGCGGCTTTTAAAGCTGTGATGGACAGTAAGCAAGTGGCGGTTCTAGTTCCTACCACCATTCTGGCCCAACAACATTTCAATACCTTCAAAGAACGTCTGACAGGGTATCCTATTAAAATCGAGATGCTGAGTCGTTTCCGATCTCCAAAAGAGCAGAAAGAAATAATTTTGGCTCTTAAGGAAGGGCGAATTGATATTATTGTGGGTACTCATAGGATTCTCGCTGAGGCCGTTAAATTTAAAGATTTGGGCTTATTGGTCATTGACGAAGAGCAACGTTTCGGGGTTGCTCACAAGGAGAAATTGAAGACACTGAAGGGCAATGTAGATGTGTTAACATTGTCGGCAACCCCAATACCTAGGACTCTCCATATGTCCCTCGTGGGAGTGAGAGACATGAGTGTCATTGAGACCCCTCCTGAAGGAAGGTATCCAGTGCAGACATATGTCACGGAGTTTCGGGCTGAGGTAGTACGAGACGCTATACGGCGAGAGATTCAACGTGGCGGACAAGTTTTCTATGTTCATAATCGAGTGGAGGATATGGACCAGGTTACCCATTTCTTGAGTCAATTGGTTCCTGAGGCGCGATTCGGAGTTGCCCACGGTCAGATGCGCGAAACTGCATTAGAGCGGGTTATGCTGGACTTTCTGGAGCAGGAAATGGATGTCTTGGTTTCCACAACGATTATCGAAACGGGACTCGATTTGCCCAATGTCAACACACTTATTATTGATGAGGCGGATCGTTTTGGGTTATCTCAACTTTACCAATTGCGTGGACGCATCGGGCGGTCTAATCGAAAAGCATTTGCCTACCTACTGTATAAACCGCAAAAGGTTCTTACTGAAATTGCCGAAAAACGTCTGGCTGCCATCCGTGAGTTCACGGAATTTGGGGCTGGATTCAAAATAGCTATGCGAGATTTGGAAATTCGCGGTGCAGGGAACTTGATTGGTGCTCAGCAGCATGGACATTTATCAGCGGTGGGATTTGAGTTGTATAGTCAGATGCTCAAGGAAGCGGTTCAGGAACTTCGTGGAGAAAAGGTAGAGGAAGTTATCGAACCGAGCATTGAACTCCAGGTAGATGCCTTTTTGCCGAACTCGTACGTTGCGGACGGCCAAATTAAGGCGTCGTTGTACCAACGTCTAGCGATGGTTGGGGATGAGGAACAACTTGGTGAAATGGTGGACGAATTGGTGGATCGCTTTGGAACTCCAACGCGTGAAGTCGAGCATCTAATTGAGATTATCCGAATAAAACTACTGGCAAGTTCTTTGAAGGTAGAACAAATTCAACAAGCTAAACAAAATGTGTTGATTCGTTTTACGGTAGATCTTGGTATGACGGGAGAACATCTAATGGCCGTGGCATCGGCTTCACATTATCCGTTGACTTTTCGGACGATGCCCAATGGAAATCTGGAGTGTAAAATTCGTGTCCGTACGCTTGAACAAGAGGATGTGATTGAGGCGGTACGTCGGGTGCTCTCGACATTCTGCGATATTGCTTCAAAGACAACTCCTTGATATACTATGCACATGTCAAATTTTGAAAGGGTGTGTCTATATGCAAAAATCCCGAGTGGGAATAATTTTAGGTGTCCTTGCATTGATGCTTGTGACCACGGGGTGTTCTTCGTTGGTTGGTGGTAAATGGGCAGTAAAAGTTAATGGAGATCCGATTTTAATTAAGGACTATGATGCACGCGTTGCCGATGCGCAAAAGACCTATGAAACACAAGGCATGAAATTCGATACAGATCAAGGGAAACAGGCTTTAACCCAGATCAAGAGCCAGTTATTAGATCGCATGATCGAAGGTAAACTTATAGCCCAAGAAGTTAAGAATCAAAAGCTCAATCCAGAAGATGCAAAGGTGAAGGAGCAGGAAGACGTTATCAAGAAAAATCTAGGTGATGCTACGAAGTTTCAAGATACCCTCAAACAACAGGGTATGACAGAACCCGAATTAAAGAATTTCTTAGCAGTTTATGCGAAGATAACAGGAGATATAAAGGTAAGCGATGCTGATGTTAAAGCATTCTATGACAAAAATGTCGCAAATTATAGTCAGCCTGAAAGTGTGAAAGCTCGTCATATTTTAGTCAAAACGGAAGATGAAGCAAAAGCAATTATTGTTCAACTTAAAGCAGGAGCTGATTTTCAACAGCTTGCTAAGGATAAGTCGATTGAGCCTGGTGCAAAGGACTCGGGTGGAGATCTTGGAACCTTTACTAAGGGGAAGATGGTACCTGAATTTGAAAAGGCAGCGTTTGCCCAAAAAGTTGGTACATTTTCAACAGAGCCTGTAAAAACGGAATTTGGTTACCATGTTATTTTGGTTGAAGCACACACGAATGCTGTAGCCGCAGACTTCGCGAAAGTTAAGGCCCAAGTGGAACAAGATGCGCTGAATGCGTCAAAAGATGCCAAGTTCCAGACATATTTTGACGATTTACGTAAGAAAGCAAAGACAGAATATGCCAAGGGATATCAGCCTGCAGCTTAATAACGACTAAAGGAAGGTAATGAAAATTGCCTTCTTTTGTTTTGCATTGGAAAAAAATGAATAATTGGCAATCTCTAGATATATACTATCATTGAATTTAAGGTGCAAAAAGAAAGTGCGAAAATGAGTTTCGGGAACGACAAAAGGAGGAAAGTGCGTCTATGAAAGCAACTGGTATTGTAAGAAGAATCGATGACCTCGGTCGTGTCGTTATACCAAAGGAAATTCGTCGGACTCTTCGTATTCGGGAAGGGGATCCGTTAGAGATTTTTGTAGATCGGGAAGGGGAAGTCATCCTAAAGAAATACTCACCTATCCGAGAGTTGGGGGAATTTGCCAAGGAATATGCCGAATCCCTATTCGAATCGACGGGCCATATTACATGTATCACGGACCGCGATACGATTATCGCAGTCGCTGGAGCGTCAAAAAAAGAGTACATGAATAAAACGATAGGCCCTGCCATAGAACAGGCTATGGACGAAAGAAAAACGATTCACATCGATGCTGCAGGAGAACATGCAGTGTGCAAAAACTGTCCGGATAATGAGGAAGAGGATAAATGTAAATTTATCAGCGAAGTCATTGCTCCGATTATTTCGCAAGGGGACCCTATAGGTGCAGTGATTCTTATGTCCAAAGAGTCTAAAATGGGCGATTTGGAGATTAAATTGCTCGAAACAGCCGCTGGTTTCTTGGCAAAGCAGATGGAACAATAATCTTGAAGATGATCTATTAAAGCGGCTGTGCCGCTTTAATTTTTTAGCATCGATAAAGTAGTTTTTAGTTTGCACCATTAGGCTGAGTGCATGCTAGTTTGGTTTATGGTAAAATACCCACAGGGGGGTGAAAGAAAATGTCCTCGTGTCTTCACGTTATTGGACTAGGTCCTTCGGGGCTTGAACAGCTAACATTAGGTAATTACCGCCGTATTTGTGATGCAAAGAAAATCTTTGTGCGAACATCCCAACATCCCTGTGTTCAGGAATTGATAGCAGAGGGTGTATGCGTTGAATCGTTTGATGAAATCTATGCCACTGAACCCTCTTTTGAGGCAGTGTACGAACGAATAACGGAACAGTTGGGTAGGGAGTTAAAAAAGGGCCTTGAGGTTATCTACGCCGTTCCTGGTCATCCTATGGTTGCGGAAAAGACCGTACAACTTATTGAAGAAAAGCTTGCACAGGAATATAATGTCGTGATTCATCCAGCCATGAGTTTTGTCGATGAGATATTTAGAGTTTTAAAGTTTGATCCAATTGAGGGGGTCCTGATACGTAATTATGATGCCCTCAGGGATGTAGGTTTGACTGGACAGGAATGGCTTGTTATTCCCCAGGTGTATAATAAATTAATTGCCTCAGAGGTCAAATTGGATCTCATGGCTGCCTATCCCGACGACGCATGGGTGTACATTGCACAAGCTCTTGGCACTCCCCAGGAAAAGGTGGACAAGCTCCCACTTTATGAAATGGATCATGGGATATTCGATCATTTGACAACGGTTATTTTGCCGCCGAACTCAGGGGTTATTTCCTTCACTAAATTGGCCAAAGTGATGGAGACTTTGCGCTCTGTGGAAGGGTGTGCATGGGATCGGGTACAAACGCACGATTCGTTAAAGCCGTGCCTGATTGAAGAAAGTTATGAAGTGCTTGAAGCGATTGAAAAACAAGATATGTATAATTTGTGTGAAGAGTTGGGAGACTTATTATTACAAGTTATTTTTCATACCCAAATTGCTTCAGAGAGTGATAACTTTGAGCTCCAAGACGTGCTTCAAGGAATTATCCAAAAACTGCTTCGCCGTCATCCTCATGTTTTTGGGAAAGAGAAGGCTACAACAGCCGATGATGTAATTTTAACTTGGGATAGAATTAAAAAGGAAGAGAAGGAAAATGAACGTGACGAGGTGGCCTTCTTTAATGATCCTAAAGGGTTACCTGCCCTCATGTGGGCTTCTTCAACACAACGTAGAGTGGCTAAGGTAGGGTTTGATTGGCCTGATCTTGATGGACCCTGGGGAAAGGTCGAGGAGGAATTACAAGAGCTTAAAAACGCTTTGGCTGATGGAACAGGAATTAGTGAAGAATTAGGGGATTTAATATTTGCAATCGTTAATTTATCTCGATTCTTAAAGCTTGATGCGGAAGAAGTTCTAAGGAGTACTATACATAAGTTCCAAGGTCGGTTTCTTAAAATGGTTGAGTTAAGTCAAAAAGATGACCAAGACTTCGAAAAACTATCTCTCAATGAAATGGATGTTTTTTGGGAAAAAGCAAAATCTCAAGAAAAAAGTGGTATATGATTGGAATGTAACCTGAAAAAGCAGGAGATTGGCTATTTATCGCGAAATATAATTGTCGTGAAAAGATCAGTTATTAGGAGGGGCTATTTTTGAATAAGGCTGAATTAGTTAGTGCTGTTGCAGAAAAGGCTGACATGTCCAAGAAGGATGCTGAAAAGGCGGTTAGTGCCGTTTTCGCAACAATTGAGGAGTCCTTGGCACAAAGTGAAAAAGTTCAACTAGTTGGTTTTGGTACATTCGAAGTAAAAGAACGTGCGGAACGGACTGGAAGAAATCCACAAACGAAAGAAACAATCTTGATTCCTGCTGCTAAGGTACCTGGCTTCAAGGCAGGAAAGGCTCTCAAGGATGCAGTCCAAAAATGAGTCTTTGAATATAAAAATCAGGTTCCAGGTTGTTCTGGAACCTGATTTTTTTCCCTTGAATTAAAAATTTAAAGGAAAAAGTTTTTAGACTCTATTACTTTACTTGTAATATTTTAGTATCTTTCCTTTTTTATGTCCGAATCTTGTTTAATACTTAAGTCCAATTTTATAAGGAAAGGAAGTGAACCACCTGGTTTATTGTTAAAATACTTTAGTCGATAAAGTGAAGTTATTGGTACAATAGGAAGAGGATTGTCCAATAATTTAAACCAGGATATGTATGCGTATTGATAAATATTTGAAGGTTTCTCGCCTTATAAAACGGCGCACTGTTGCCAAAGATGTGTGCGTCGGTGAAAAGATCGCTATTAATGGACGGACGGTAAAACCCTCGGCGGAAGTGAAAGTAGGAGACCGAGTCACCCTGGAAATGGGGAAACATATTCTTGAAGTCCAAGTTTTAGCGACGCCCAACAGCGTAAGAGCCAACGAAGCCCAAACCCTCTATGAATTGATTCGGGATGACCTAAAGACAGAGTCTTGATTGAAAGACTCTGTCTTTTTTTGTTTAGCGAGTACGGAAAGTGGAATTGAGTCAATAGGCTCAGACGATAGAGCATTAAGAAACGCAATGGTTGACATGCGGAATAGCAATGGAGCGACGAACGAACAAATAACTGACTCCCTAATGGAGCGAGTGGCAAACGGCTAATAAACTTAATCCCTAATGACTAAAGGTCGAATAAGGTGAATAGGGTTATAAGAAGAAAAAGAGTTAGGGGGATGGGGCATGGTGGACAAAGCTAGCAAAGGACATCGCCTTGTCATGGAAAATCGAGAACTAATCGCGTTGACAGGAGTGAAAAAGGTTCAGTCCTTTGACCCCAAGGAAATCATTCTTGAAACTGAACTTGGGATATTGAGTATCAAGGGAGATCAGTTAGGCATCAAATTGCTGAATCTCGAGGACGGGTTGGTTGACCTTCAGGGGCATGTCAGCGCCTTAATCTATCATCGAAATACGGGCGATGGATCCCGTCAAGGCTTTATTAACCGCATCTTCCGTTAAAAGACCTCCATAGTCACAGAAGAAAGGAGGAAGAACAATCTCAGAATTTGTGACGTTTTTTTGGGTAATTGTAGCGGGTGCAACAGTGGGCCTAGCTTTTGATTTCTATCGTTCATTCAGACGTTGGCAAGGCTGGGGGCAGATTTTGACTATTTTAGGGGATGTGCTCTTTTCCTTAGTCGCGTTGTGCATTCTTTTCCACTTTTTTAAGAGGGCAAATGCATTAGCCTTTCGTTTTTATATTATTTGGGGAAGTTTACTTGGCCTGATCCTATATCTAAAATTAGTGAGTCGTTTTTCCGTACGCATTTTTTTTGGATTTTATAGGGTTATAACTTACTTTGCAGAACTTATCCACAGAGGGATAATGATTCCTATCAAGGCTCTCGTTTTCATCATGAGACCGCCTTATGCCATGTTGCGCTGGTTCAGTTTACTTGTCTATCGAATTGGCGAGTTTATCCTTCTAGAACCAATCGTGCATATCAAAAGGAGGTTTAAGGAGCTATTGAACCACCTTTTGCCCCCCAAGATAAATGGGTAAAATTTCCGAGAGGGATTGATTCCCCAGTAAGGAGTAGCTATAATAGAATTATCACATTAATTTGTCCATTGTTTGTAGACGCTTTGTAAGAGGTTTGTCCACAGAATATCCACACTTGTGTATAACTTTAGCAAGGGCGTGCTACAATGCAGATTGAAATTAGAGGTTTGGAAAAATTAAGCTTTCGGGAACGCCAAGCAGTGATCCTCAAAGAAAGTGGGAAATCTCTCGAAACCATTGCTAAACGACTCCATCTTAGTCAAAGTTCTGTAGCAACTTTATTAACCCGTGCAAGGGGTAAAGGGTATGAGATCGTTTGTATCATCCCGGAAGGTGAGCTCGGTTTAGGAGGAGAGGAATTGGATGAGGAAGGCTCGTCAGAAGATTAAGACTCAAAACAGGCAAAGGGTTCGACTTCGTAAAGGGTCTGTTTTTTTACTTTGCGTTATGCTTGCGATTATCGGAAGTTCAGCATGGCAAATATGGAAACTCCGTATCCAGGTTGAGGATCAATTAGCCCATTTAAATCAAGAAAAGGGGACATTGCAACAACAAGAAAAACTTCTTCGCGATGAAATTGCTCAATTAAATACCCCAAGTTACATCGAACAGTTGGCTCGAGAGCAGTTAGGACTCGTAAAACATGGCGAAATAATCATTTCTCCCAAAAATTAGTACCCTGCAATGCTTTTCTAACCTTGACAGGCATGAAACGTACTGCATATAATATAGAGTAGGTTAGATAGATCATCACAAGGAGGAGTTTACTTCGTATGGCCATTGACGTTGGCAGTATTGTTGAAGGAGTCGTGACAGGGATCACGAACTTCGGGGCATTTATTGAATTGCCGGATAGAGTAACCGGACTTGTACATATCTCGGAAGTCGCTGATGCCTATGTCAAGGACGTTCGAGATTATTTAAAGGAACAGGATCACGTTAAAGTGAAGGTCATTCATGTTGATGAAAAAGGAAAGATTGGACTTTCGATCAAACAAGCAAATCCAACTGTTCGTAATGTGAGTCGTGAACGCCGTCTTCCGCCGACTGTATCCTTTGAGGATAAATTGGCTAAGTTTATAAAAGACAGTGATGAGCGTCAAACCGAATTTCGCCGGGCCACGGACTCTAAACGTGGAGGTAGAGGTTCAAGCCGATACTAAGATAACCGCCGAAAGGCGGTTTTTTTATTAAGCGGATATTTTCAATTAGAGGAGGCCGCCATCCTTGCCGTCGGTATAAATTCGAACGTCCTGTTCCAGGTGTAGAGAGTGTGAGAACTAAGGCTTTTCTTTTGTGAAAAAGCCTTAGTTTTTTTATACCTATTTTATGAGAATGCGGGCGCATTTGAGAGAACCTCAGGGTTAAGTCGGAAGTATAAAGAGATTTATTATGAACAACGTCGAAAGTTGTTGCGCTTCATTGACTCCACTAGACAAGCTTTGCTATCTAGGTGGTCTATAATGTTATCATAAATGGTAAGAGGTGACATTATGACGGAATGGGCAACGCTGAAACTAGATCAAGGCCTGCGTAGTAGGATTTCAATTGAAAATTCCTTTTTCCCGCTAATATTGGGGGGGCTGTTGGCGCGGGGCAGCATTTTGGGTCTTCATCCTTTCGGAGTCGCGTTCGGTGCGGCATTGCTGTTGAGAGGGGAAGGCGGATTATCCTTTGGGTTACTGGGTATTGTCATCGGTGTGCTTTCCTTGAAAGACGTATCCTTTTCCCTACAGGTTGTGGCAATTTTAGCAACTTTGACAGTGATTTTACCATCTGTGCGGAAAAAAAGGCACGAGGGAATCTATTTAGTGATTCTAACCGGGTTAATGGTAGCACTCATTTCTTCTATTGCCACAAGCTTAGCAAATCCAAATCTTTATACCTTCCTCATTATTGGGCTTAATAGTATACTGGTTGGAGGCTTTGCAATCGTTTTTTGGTTTGCACTGAGTCATCAAGAGGCTATTTGGAGGGGCCAATTTCAGCGAGAACAAGGAATTGTCTGGCTTTTAATCCTTATCGGTGTAATTAGTGGTCTTCAAGGTGTTCAAATCGTGGGAATCAATTTTTCGGTCGTCTTGTTGAGCTTTTTCACTTTATTTGTATCTGAACGATACGGAGCGGGGACTTCGGCAGGCGTCGGAGCAATATTAGGCTTTATGCCTCAACTGACCTTAAACACCCAAAATCTTATGGATGCAGGAATATATGGTTTGGCTGGTTTTTGTACAGGCGCATTTCGACGGTTTGGGAAGGTAGGAATTGGGACAGCTTTTATTGCGGTGATGCTGATGCTGACTGTTTTTCTTCGACAAGAGGCAATTTATACTCAACTTGTTTCCTCATCAGTTGGTTTGTTCCTTTTTCTTCTATGGCCGGGAGCAACTCCCAGTAAGGACTTTTTGAAACCAAAAGTGATTCCGGAGGTAGAAACCACGGTTTCCAAAGTTAAGACGTTGGCAGAGATTTTTGATCAAATAGCATTAAGCTATCAAGCTGCTGAGTCAGAATCGTTTGAGGTACGCCCAGAAGTTTCAGAACTGATGAACGTTCTGGTTGAGCGTGTGTGTCATTCTTGCCCGACTGTTGATGTATGTTGGAATCGAGAATTTTATAAAACCTATCATATCTTTTTTGAACTGTTTGCCCTGGTAGAGAATCAAACGGATGTCAAGCTACAATCTTTGCCAGTCGAGTGGAAGCGTCATTGCGGAAGAATGAAAGAAATGCTGTTGGGTGTGCAATTTATTATAGAACAAGAGAAGAGCCAGGAAACTTGGCGGCGTCGTCTAGTACTTAACCAAGAGGCCTTGTCGCGGCAGTTTCTTAATGTTTCGCAGGTTATAGGGAATCTTGCTAAGGAACTTCACACTCAACATAACTGGGAAGTAGTTAAACCCTCGAATTTAGCACGTCGTCGCCGCCAATTTCTCGATGTGGGCGTAACGACATTTACGAAAACTGGAAATAGAATGAGCGGAGATAATTATGCTTCGATTGCATTCTCCACGACGCAACATGCCTTTATTTTGAGTGATGGGATGGGAGTAGGAGAAAATGCTGCGAAGATGAGTGCAACTGCCCTAACTCTCCTTGAGCAACTGTTAACGACAGGGTTTGAACCAGAAGGCGCAATTCAGGCGCTGAACTCTATCCTGGTCCTGCGCTCTCCTGAAGAAAGCTTCGTGACGATTGATATGGCTATTTTAGATTTAGAGTCTGCTAATTTGAAGCTGATTAAAGTGGGGGCATCTTCCTCCTATCTGGTCGGTCCCAACGGAGTAAAATCTTACTCATCGTCCAGCCTTCCGGCGGGTATCTTGAACCAGATTGACATTCCGGTCATAGAGGCTGAGATGCAGAGTGGAGAAACATTGATCTTATTAACAGATGGAGTACAAGATGTTTTGAAAGAGGGTGAGGATTGGATAAAAAGTTTTTTGGAGAAGGTGACATTTAATAATGCCCAAGAAATAGCCGACCTTATTGGCCAGGAGGCCCGTCAGTTAAGCGGAGGGGCCTTGGATGATGATGGCATTATATTGGTCGTTCGGAAAAACTATTGGAACGAGTGATGGGCTTGACTAACTAAAAGTAAACATTTCAACGGTTACTTGGATTTCCTTGCTATTATTTGGATTTTCCCTGCCACAAGGAGGAAATCTGAAATGTGTGTCGAATCAAACTATTATGTCTTTTACTGAGACAGCCGATTTTAAACGTCTGATTTTCCAGGGAAGAGTAAATTGTAGAGGGAGCGGATTAATTATGGCTTGGGATGCTACAAAACTAAAGGACTGGCAAATTGCCGAAGAGGCCGAAAAGAACATGCCTACTGTTGATGAGCTAATAGAAAAACTGTCACTCAAAAAGGATGAACTCATTCCTTATGGAAAGACACCTAAAGTAGACTTTCTGAAAATGATGGAGCGCCTCAAAGATAAACCGGATGGCTTTTATATTGAAGTTACTGCCATTACCCCTACACCATTAGGCGAAGGAAAAACGACGACTTCATTAGGGCTGATCGAGGGGCTTGCTAAGAGAGGAGTTAATGTTGGCGGCGCTATACGACAACCATCTGGTGGACCGACCATGAATATTAAGGGGACAGCTGCTGGTGGTGGCAACGCCCTTCTGATACCGATGACTGAGTTTTCCCTAGGACTTACTGGTGATATCAATGACATCATGAATGCACACAACCTCGCTATGGTAGCTCTGAATGCCCGGATGCAGCATGAAGCTAATTATACGGATGAAGAGCTGGCTAAACGTGGCTTGAAGCGCTTAGACATAGATCCTAAGAATGTGGAAATGGGTTGGATCATCGATTTCGCTGCGCAAGGCTTAAGAAATATTATTATTGGGATTGGCGGAAAAAAAGATGGTTTCCAAATGCAATCTAAATTCGGGATTGCAGTGGGTTCAGAGTTAATGGCTATTTTGGCGATTGCTAAAGATTTGCCTGACTTAAGAGAACGAATTGGAAAAATTATTGTTGCTTATAGTAAGACTGGTCAACCTGTCACAACCAAAGATTTGGAAGTTGATGGCGCAATGACTGCTTGGATGCGTAACACAATTAATCCGACAATTTGTTATACCGCTGAAGGTCAACCTGTCATGGTTCATGCTGGTCCGTTTGCCAATATCGCGATCGGTCAGTCGTCAATCATTGCCGACCGCCTTGGCCTCAAAATGTTTGATTATCATGTAACAGAAAGCGGATTTGCAGCAGATATCGGCTTTGAGAAGTTCTGGAACGTTAAGGCCCGTTTAGGTGGTTTGAAGCCTAATGTTTCCGTCCTTGTCGCTACAATCCGAGCTCTCAAAATGCACGGCGGAGGCCCTGCTGTGGTACCAGGTCGTCCATTGCCAGATGAGTACACCCAAGAAAATCTCGAACTCGTGGAAAAAGGGTGCGCGAACTTGCTTCACCATCTTAGTATTATTAAGAAATCTGGAATTGTTCCTGTTGTCTGCGTAAATGGCTTTTATACGGACACCGAAGCAGAGGTTAACTTGATTAAGAAGATTGTTAAAGACGCGGGCGGACGCTGCGCGTACTCTAACCACTGGCTTGAAGGTGGAGACGGTGCTCTGGAATTGGCGGATGCCGTCATGGATGCATGTAAAGAAAACGTTGATTTCAAATGCCTCTATCCGTTGGAAATGCCTCTTCGTCAACGCGTTGAGCTCATTGCCAAAGAAGTTTATGGTGCAGACGGAGTTGATTGGGCTCCGGAAGCTGAAGCTAAGGCTAAGAAATTCGAGTCTGATCCGTATTATGCAGACTTTGCTACCATGATGGTGAAAACTCATTTAAGCCTATCCCATGATCCCGCATTAAAAGGTGTGCCGAAGGGTTGGAGATTACCAATTCGTGACATCTTAGTTTATGGTGGGGCGAAATTCCTTTGCCCAATGGCTGGGACGATTACTTTGATGCCTGGTACAAGTTCTGACCCTGCCTATAGAAGAATTGACGTTGACACCAAAACGGGTAAAGTTAGTGGTTTGTTCTAAGAATGAAACTTGATGCCAATCAAAAACCGACGAAAGGATTCGTCAGGCCCTGAGCAATCAGGGCCTTTTCTAATTAGAAAGAGCAAATTTCTTCTATCTAATCAGAAATCGGTCTAGGTTTGTGTGGATTGTGCTTTTTCTTATTTCTCAGGCCAAATATTGTCTGTTTTAGGATGAAGGTGTTAAACTATTGGAATTAGAGGTTTAAACTTTTTGGGGTGGAGCATTTAACCACCATATTCGAGTATGCCTTTATTGATTAACGGAGAGAATGTTAAGGGTTACAGCGAGAACCATGTGTTTACAATAATTCTCTTGCGTTTGTTCGGAAAGGGGTCATAATATGTACGAAAAACTACGTGCGCAAATTTTACCTCGACTGATCTCCCCGAACGCAAAAGTTATGGTCGCGGTGTCGGGAGGACCAGACTCAATGGCGCTAAGTCATATTCTTTGGCGTTATGCTCGACAGGAACGGTCTATGGGAATTTCTTTGGTTTTAACTCATGTTCATCATGGGGTTCGGGAAGAGTCTGATCAGGAAGTACACCTAGTTCAAGAGATGGCCGCGAAGTGGGAGATCCCTTGCATTATTCATCGTTTTGATGCAAAAGGGTATGCTAAACTCGTAGGCCAATCATTCCAAGAGGCGGCCCGAGAATGGCGTTATGCCCGTTGGAAAGAGGATATGATCAAGCAAGGGTGTACCCTTCTTGCAACGGCGCATCATCTCGGTGATCAAGCAGAAACCATTCTTTATCGGCTACTTAGGGGAAGCGGAACTGCTGGTTTAGCGGGAATATATCCTAGCAAAGGTTCTATCATTCGTCCACTTCTGGCGTTTGCGAAACAGGATATTTTGAATTACTGTGCGCATGAAGATTTGCCATATGCACTTGATTGTTCAAACGATGAACCAGTCTATGTTCGAAATCGAATCCGCTTGGAATTATTGCCTGTCTTAGAGAAGAATTACAATCTTAAAATTCAGGAGGCATTGGGGCGTACTGGAGAACTTCTGCGTTGGGATGAAGAATACTTAGCCCAGCAAGTGGAAGTAGCATGGAGAAGATACAACCTTAAAGACGCAGATGGTACAATCGGTTTAAGCCGTGGGATTTTTGATGAGTCTGCAGCGATTCTTTCCCGATTATTGCGTAAGGCGGCGATGCTGGTAAGCAATGAACCTCGTGGATTAGGATTCTCCTATGTTGTAAAAATTATGGAATCCCAGGGAAAGCCTGATTGGATGCAGGATTTGCCAGGCTTGCGAGTGAAAATTACAAATCAAGGTATTTGGTTTAGAAGTTATACTGCTATTAGTGAGTCTGACGGCGCGAGTATTCCCTTCCAAAATAAAGCCCTTCCAGATATGGCCTTGGGTTTGGGAAGATGGTCCGGAATCCCAAGTTTGCAGGCGGATATTGGCTTGTGTGACGAAGTGGAATTATCTTCAACCCTAGGAACTTTAGACAAATGTGAGAAAAACATGGTAGCAGTTTTTAGTCGGGACCTATTGGTCCGTTTCCCAAATCAGTTGGTGTGTCGTACTCGGCGACAAGGAGATAAGATGTGGTTTCAGGATGTGGGACATAAATCTATAAAAAAAGTTTTCCAGGAAGAAACGATATCAGTTGATGTAAGGGATAAGCTACCTCTGATTGCGTGTGGAACAGATGTACTCTGGATTCCCGGAGTTCGTCAAAGCGATCTGTATCGGCCCAACGAGGACTCTAAAAGGATCTATTGCATTCTTCGGCCATGGGCTTTAAGCGCAATTTGAATTCGTTGTAAAACCTAGTACTGCATGGTATAATATGAAGAATTGCTTTGTAATAAAGTGGTTTGAACTAGAGAGGAGGACCCTGTTTGAAGGTCTTTAAGAATGCAACTATTTATGTACTCATAATTCTTATGGCGATTATGTTGATTAAGTGGTCGACCCCTCCCGTCAGTAAAGAGGCAGGACTGGATTACAACGCCTTTAAAAGGGCTGTTGTTGAGAATCAGGTTAAAGATGTTGCCGCTGTTGTTGAAAACAATACCATTAAGTATACGGTCACAACGAAAGACGATAAAAAACACGAGGTGATTGGGCTTGCTAGTGATCCTCAACTTACAGCGGATTTATTAGCCCATGGTCTCCCGTTAAATTTAACAACGCCTCCAGAATCTCCTTGGTGGATTGGCTTAGCTACGACATTGCTTCCGATTATCATTATTGTTGGATTATTCTTCTTTATGATGCAACAAAGTCAAGGTGGCGGAAGCCGTGTGATGCAGTTTGGAAAAAGTAAGGCTCGTCTTGTTGGGGAAGACAAGAAAAAGGTGACGTTTGCGGATGTAGCAGGTGCTGACGAGGTTAAGGAAGAACTTGAAGAAGTTGTGGAATTTCTAAAGTTCCCCAAAAAATTTAATGAATTGGGAGCGAAGATCCCTACTGGGGTTCTGCTATTTGGGCCTCCTGGAACAGGTAAAACCTTACTCGCTCGCGCTGTTTCTGGAGAAGCTGGTGTTCCATTCTTTAGCATCAGTGGCTCTGATTTTGTAGAAATGTTTGTCGGAGTTGGAGCTTCTCGAGTTCGGGATTTGTTCGAACAAGCCAAAAAGAGCGCTCCTTGCATTGTCTTTATCGATGAGATTGATGCGGTTGGACGGCAACGGGGGGCTGGCTTAGGTGGCGGACATGATGAACGTGAGCAAACTCTCAACCAACTCCTTGTGGAAATGGATGGCTTTAATGGAAACGATGGAGTTATTATTATCGCGGCTACGAATAGGGCGGATGTCCTTGACCCAGCTCTCTTGCGTCCAGGACGTTTTGACAGGCAAGTTGTTGTTGACGTTCCTGACGTTAAGGGGCGCGAGGAAATTCTTAAAGTTCATGCCAAAGGTAAGCCGTTAACGGCGGATGTTGATCTTGAAGTTATCGCAAGACGAACCTCTGGTTTCACGGGAGCGGATCTAGCGAATTTGATTAACGAAGCTGCACTTCTATCTGCTCGTCGGAGTGAAACCCATATTAGACAGCAAGCAATGGAGGATTCCATTGAACGGGTTATTGCGGGACCGGAGAAGAAGAGCCGTGTAATAAGTGACTTCGAAAGAAAATTGGTATCTTATCACGAAGCAGGGCATGCCCTACTTGGAGAGCTTCTCTCTCATACAGACCCCTTGCACAAGGTGTCGATTATACCCCGCGGAAGGGCAGGAGGATATACTCTTCTTCTTCCGAAAGAGGACCGTCATTATATGACGAAATCCCAATTGCTTGACCAAGTGACCATGTTACTGGGCGGACGCGTAGCAGAGTCCGTGGTGCTTCATGAAATTAGTACGGGTGCTTCGAATGACCTGGAACGCGCCACAGGATTAGTTCGTAAAATGATTACGGAGTTGGGGATGTCGGAGGAACTAGGTCCACTCACGTTCGGTCACAAAGAAGAGCAAGTTTTTCTAGGAAGAGATATTTCCCGTGACCGTAGCTATAGTGATGCGGTGGCTTATGCGATCGACAAGGAGGCTCGCCGCATAATCGATGACTGTTATCAGAAGGCTCAGAATCTGATTCGTCAAAACATTGGTAAATTGCATGCGATCGCGGAAGCTTTAATGGAGAAAGAAACGCTCGATGTCAAGGACTTTGGCGCTCTGATGGCAAAGTTTGATGTTCCCGCGGACGTAGAAGAACGTACGGAAGTTTCGGTAAACTTGGAAAAGACCGTGGATGGTTCGTTAGATACGGTAGAGGATAAAAGCTCGCAAGGTAAAGAGTTACCACGTCAAACCGTTGAAGATGAGTTAAACAAAATCGACTAACGGCATGTATGAGGGGAGTAGGGAAAAAATGGAGAGGACATTTATTATGTTGAAGCCGGATGCAGTCCAGCGAGGATTGGTCGGCGAGATCATCGCTCGATTCGAGAAAAAGGGTCTCAAACTTGCTGGATTAAAGTTGATCAAAGTGGATCGAACCATGGCGGAAGCACACTATGCGGAACATAAGGGAAAAGGGTTCTTTGAACCTACAGTTGAATATATTATGTCTTCTCCGGTCGTTGCGATGGTTTGGCAAGGGAAGAATGTAGTGGCTTTAGCCCGTGAACTTATGGGAGCTACTAATCCTGCTAGTGCAAATCCAGGTTCAATCCGAGGGAGCTATGCGATGGATATTAGCCGTAATGTTATTCATGGCTCTGACTCGGTTGCAAGTGCTGAACGTGAGATTGCACTTTACTTTAAACCGGAAGAACTTATAGACTATCCCAAAGTGGGCGACGAATGGTTGAGTGAATAAAGAATTTGAGGGACGCCCGAAGGGGTGTCCTTTTTCCGAAGTTGATGTTCTGGAGGTATGATAAATGCAGTTGGAGAAAAGAGAGCGGTCTTTGCTAGGGTTGGCTTCAATTTTGATCGGATTTCTCTTTATCATCTTGCTCAAAGCGCAGGGGGCTTCTGGAAGCCAGGTAACAAGACAGGATACAGCTGTGCCTAGTCTGATTCAAACGGAACAAGAGAATCAACAAATTTCTTCGGATAATGAGAGACTGCAACAGGAGCTAGAGAAATACGCTCAAGGTCAAAGCGCCTCTTCGTTAGCGAATCAGCAACTTCAAGAAGCCCAAATGAATGCAGGTGTAATAGCGGTTACTGGTCCCGGTGTGCGGATTACGCTTGATGATTCAAAGCGCGCTCCCAAAGAACAAGATGATCTGAATAGTTACTACATCCACGAACAATATATACGCGAGATCTTTAACGCTCTCTGGAATGGCGGGGCTGAGGCTATTGCTGTGAATGATCAGCGAGTTACGACCAATACGGAGGTATTCTGTGGCGGATCATATATCCAGATTAATGGGACTCGACAAATGCCTCCTTATGTAATTGAAGCAATTGGTGATACTGGTAATTTGTCGGCTGCACTTAAATTTTATGGTTGGGATAAACTTGGCGATTTTCAACAGCAATACGGAATCACACGTAAACTTGAAGTTTTGGAAACGTCTACGATCCCAGCGGGTAAGCTAAGGAATTATCGTTATGCTGAACCTATCAAGGAGGGGACATAGTGCATCGTTGGAAGAGGAGCTTAGCGCTGCCAGTCACTATGGTAGCGATTGCCTTAGGTTTTCTGATATCTCTGCAGGCCCAAACACAAAAGAATGTATCGGCAGCAGAACGAATTAGTTTGCAACGAATGGCCCAAATGAAATCAGTACTTTTGAATTCCCAGACGCAAAATACTAAACTACAAGAGGAACATCGTGTCCTATTAGAAAGGTTGGACAACGCCCGAAAAAAGGTTGGTACGGATCCGCAGCTTCTTGCGCAGCTCAAACAATTGCAAATGCTTGAAGGGACGCAAACAGTAGAGGGACCGGGAATTCAGATTAACGTCGATGACCGTAATAAAAAGGTCCTTTTTCCTCTCAGTACGGACGACATTGCTCGGATGATTAATACTTTGAAGTTCGCTGGCGCTGAGGCAATCAGTTTAAATGGACAACGGATCGTTAGTTCGTCAGCAATTGTGCTAAGTGGAAGCTCGACTATTTTAGTGAATCAAGTGCCCATAAACCATGCGGAGGGAATTCCGTATGAAATGAATGTAATAGGAGACCAGGATACCTTATTGGATTATTTTTCTAAGCTAGAAGCTCCTGACCTAAAGCAAAAGGGGATGACGGTGAGTATTACAAGAAAAACATTACGTATTCCATCCTATAAGGGAGCATACACATTTAAGCATGCGGAACCCGTAAAATAGTCTGAGTTTTTAATTTTTATTATATTCTTTTTATTTTCCGGCAGGATTTATCCTTATTTTATCGAAACAGTATGAACAGGCCTCCTATATAAAATAATAGGATGTTTAAAGAGGAAAGTTGGGCCTTGGGTTAACTCCCGGGGCTTTTTCTCTAGCTGGCTTATGGCATATGGATTATTATATTAAGCAGTCGTGCAAAATGTTGGGAGTGGGATAATATTTTACACTCAATGGCTCGTGTCAACCAACTAGTAGAACTTGCGGATTATATCAGTCACATGGGTAAGATAGAAGGATTGGAAAGGGAACGGTGTTTTTGTAAGCATGGCTTTGAGCATGGGTTAAGTGTTGCTCGTATAGCCTATGTATATCTTTTGGAAAAGGGAGTAATGACTTTATCGAAGGAAAAGGTATATGCTGCAGCGCTGCTTCATGATATTGGACGTTGGGTTGAGTATCAAACCGGTGAAGATCACGCAGAGGTCAGTGCGCGGCTGGCGCTTCCTTTGCTTGAAGTTTGTGGGTTTGATTCAGAGGATATTCAAGTAATCTTAAGTGGGATTCGTGAACATCGTCGGCATCCTGAAGAAAATTTAACGCTCTTGGGTGAAGCATTGGCCCTCGCTGATGACTGGGCCAGAGATTGTCGCCTTTGTTCCGTTCAAAATCAATGTTATAAGTTCAACCATACAATGAAACAGATTGTGTATTAAGGTGGAGGGACAAAACGATGCAAACATATGGTATGCGGTGGGTTACCCTGGATAATATCCAAGAAGCTAGAATGTCCTTGAAACGAATTGGCTCTGATCCCGGCGGAATTGTACAGATGGCTGGGAAAGCATTAGGGCGTGCGATAAAATTAGAGCAAGTTCCATTGCGTGTAGCCCACATTCTTAAGCAGGAGATGTTGTCGCTTGGCGGAGATGCTGCTGTACACCGAGACGTGATTACTAATAGCGTCGTTACCACCGATGTGATGTTACTCGGCACGGTTCGTCAACTAGAACATCTTGCGGCTAAGGTATTAGCCCAACCTTTTGGATTAAAGGAGATCGGGTATGAACTTAAGCAGTTGCTTATGACTCTTGAACCGTCAAAGACCCGTATCTTGAATTGTAGGGGTATGGAGCTAACCCTTGGGGAACGCACTCTGGTCATGGGGATTCTAAATGTAACCCCAGATTCATTCTCTGATGGTGGAAGATACACTAATATTGAAGATGCAGTCGCTCAAGCGGAACGCATGGTCGAAGAAGGCGCGGATATTTTGGACATTGGAGCGGAATCAACTCGACCTAATCACGAAAGAGTGAGTGCCGAGGAAGAATGGCTTCGTTTAGAACCAGTATTAAAAATTCTTGTAGATCAGGTAAAGGTCCCTATCTCAATTGATACCTATAAGGCGAGTGTTGCGGCCAAAGCGCTTGCGGCGGGTGCTCATTTGATTAACGATATATGGGGATTGCAGAAAGACCCGGATATGGCTAAGGTCGTTGGGGATTATCAGGCCCCTGTAATCGTAATGCATAATCAAGATGGAACGTCCTATCATCATCTGATGGGAGATATGTTAGCCTTTTTAAGGCATAGTATTGAACTTGCAGAAACCCATGGATTAACCGGGGATCAAATTATTATAGATCCTGGAGTCGGATTTGGAAAAACAACGGAGCAAAACCTTGAGGTTATGGCCCGATTGGCAGAACTTAAAACACTTGGACATCCGGTGCTACTGGCGACTTCTCGCAAATCCATGATTGGAAAGGCATTAAATCTAAAGGTGGATGAGCGCTTAGAGGCAACAATTGCGACGAGTGTTCTAGGGGTTGTTGCGGGGGTTGACATGATAAGAGTCCATGATGTCCAGGCAAACCGCAGGGCAGTGCTAATGGCAGATGCTATCGTGCGGGGACAAAGAGGGGTTAATTATGATGGAGCATGATGTCATTCACCTACGCGGGCTGGAGTTTTATGCTTTCCATGGCGTAATGCCAGAAGAACACGTTTTAGGACAAATATTTATAATTGATATGGACCTCCTTTTCAATTTACGCAAGGCTGGTTCTTCGGATCAAGTGGAGGATACGATTCACTACGGGGAGGTCTATCAAGTTATAAAGGCTTGTGTTACCGAGGGCAGACATCAATTGATAGAGCACCTTGCAGAGGAAATAGCGCAATGTGTATTGAAGCAGTTTGCGTGCATGTCTGTACGGGTAGAGGTACATAAACCACAGGCTCCGATTCCAGGGATTTTCAGAGATGTCTCGGTGGAGATTTGGCGTGAAGTAGGCGATAAATTATGAAGGCCTTTTTAGGGCTAGGTAGTAATATGGGAGATCGAGCCAATTATCTTGGAGAGGCCATCTCTGCCTTGATCCGCCCGACAATTTCGGTCGAGGCCGTTTCACAGATCTATGAAACTGAACCTTGGGGTGTCATTGATCAACCGCTCTACTGGAATCAGGTTATTGAGATAGAGACAACTCTTGAGCCGATTGAGCTTCTTCATGTTTGTCAGAATATTGAACTTCGCTTGGGACGAGAACGCATGGAACACTGGGGTCCGAGGACCATTGACATAGACATCCTTATTTACGATAATAGAGTCAGTGAGTCTGAAGAATTAAGGTTGCCCCATCCGTATCTAGAAGTGCGGGCCTTTGTACTTGCCCCTTTGCGGGAAATTGCGCCGAAACTCATATTACCATCGGGAAGAGCTATTACTGAGGTGTCGGGAGATGGAAAGGTTCATCCTCTTACCACCTGAGAACTACAAGAAACTCACCTGTTTTCAGACAATATCGGAAGAGTTGTACTGGTTTGGGGTGTTTATCTCTGTCTCAATAGTTGCTTTTATAGTAGAGACACAAGAGGGGTTTAAAAGAAGAACTTTACAAAGAGAGAAAACTAAATAGAAACCGAAAACAATAACCGCTTGGATCTTAAGGACCGAGACGGAGGTAAAGAATGAAGTACCTTCATACTCGTGAGGGTATTTTTTATTTTTAGATAATGAATAAATCTACAGCCGTGACATCGAAACGCATTTGGCTAACATCTCTTTTAGAGGTAGTAATTTTTTATTGGAATTATAAAATGCAATCAGGCATGGGAATTGGAAGGAGGTGGCGAGATGAAATTTGGGATCATTGGAACGGGAATTGTAGGGACAGCTCTAGCAGTTCGATTAGAAGAAGCGGGGCATGAATGTATAGGAGTCCATACCCGAAGTCGGCTCTCATATGAGCGATTTTGCGGTTATTTGAGGAAAGAGCATCTCCCTCTAGAAACGCTCGTTCCTGCCGCAGATGTTTTGTTTATTACAACACAAGATGGGATGATTCGCTCGATTGCAGAGACTCTGAGTGCAAATGCGCCTATAAAGCCTGGACAAGTTTGGATTCACTGTTCTGGCTCACTCCCTTCAGACATTTTACGGATTAAGGAAAATTTGCCTGTACATTGTCTTTCGTTGCATCCTCTCCAGGCATTTGCGAGCGTGGAGAAGGCTTTGGATATTCTTTCAGGAACGCATTTCGGGATTGAAGGTGATGTCGAGGAATTAGGAGAGGGAATCGTTAAGGATTTAGGTGGGGTAGCCCATCATATTTTGGCCTCCCAGAAGTCGCTCTATCATGCAGGAGCAGTGGTAGCCTCAAACTATTTGGTCGTTCTTGCATCGTTGGCAGTAGAACTTTTTGCAGAAGCAGGGATTCTAAGTGAGGATGCCTTGGCTTCCTTGTTGCCGCTAATGAGAGGAACACTCTTTAATCTGGAACAGGTGGGACTGCCCCAGGCCTTGACAGGGCCGATTGCGCGAGGAGACGCTCAAGTTGTGCAAGGCCACTTGGCTCACATGCCACGCAAACTAGTGGAGATATATCAGGCCTTAGGCTTGAAGGCTTTAGAGTTGGGAGAAGGTAAGAAAGCGCTGCAGGGGCTGACATATCCGTCTGAGGAGCTGAGCTTGCTGAAATCCCTACTTATGAAAGAGTAGAGTATGAGCTTTGTAGATAAAAGGGGAAAGGTGAGATAGACGTGAAGAGAACATCGCTGATTTCGGAACTACGTGAAATAATAGCACAGGAAAAGGGTCGAGGGCGTCAGATTGCACTCGTTCCGACCATGGGATACTTGCATCGCGGGCATCTTAGCTTAATTGAGCAGGCTAAACAGACTGGAGCCTTCATCGTGTTAAGTATTTTTGTCAATCCATTGCAGTTTGGCCCAAACGAAGATTATTCTCGTTACCCCAGGGATTTGGAGCGGGATGCCCGTTTAGTGGAAGAGGCTGGAGTAGATGCGCTTTTTCATCCAACTACTGAGGAGATGTACCCGCGCCCCATGGTTACTTATGTCGAGGTAGGACAGTTGGACTCGATGCTCTGCGGAGCAAATCGGCCTGGACATTTCCGTGGAGTGGCTACAGTTGTAAGTAAGTTGTTTCATATTGTTCAACCAGACCTAGCCTTTTTTGGACAGAAGGATTATCAGCAATATCTGATTATCCAGAGAATGGTGAGCGATTTAAATCTTCCAGTCAAGGTTTGTCCAGTTTCGATTGTTCGAGAAGAAGATGGTTTGGCTTTAAGCTCGCGCAATGTCTTCTTAACTCCGGAACAGCGTATGGAAGCCGTGATTTTATCCAAGAGCCTTAACGAGGCAGAAAGACTTATTCAAGCGGGGGGCCAATCAACGAGGGAAATTGAGAAATTACTACGAGAAAGAATTACCCGTGAGAGTCAGGGTGTCATTGATTACGTTGAAGTCAGGGATGCGGAAGACTTGTCAGAAGTAACCGATATTATACGGCCAGTGGTTATGGCCTTAGCGGTTAGATTTGGGTCAACCCGGTTGATTGATAATAAAGTAGTGGAGGTGTAACCCCTTGTTTAGGATGATGATGAAATCCAAACTTCATAGGGCAACCGTGACACAAGCAAATCTCCAGTATGTGGGAAGTATCACGATTGATACCGAGCTGATGGAAAACGCAGATATTTTGCCTAATGAGAAGGTTCAGGTTGTGAACAACAACAATGGGGCAAGGTTTGAAACTTACGTTATTCCCGGAGAGCGGAACTCAGGGGTGATCTGTCTTAATGGGGCCGCTGCTCGTCAGGTGCAGGTAGGGGACCAAGTCATTATTATTTCATATGCAATGCTCACGGATGAAGAAGCACATCAGTATAATCCTAAAGTTGTTTTTGTCGATGATGAAAACCACCCAACAAAGATTGCAACGGAAGAAATTCATGGACAAAAATCTTGACGCGATGTGTTAGAATGACTCGGTTTTCTTAAAGAGGATTCTGGCAATTTAGAAAGGTGGCGAACCTATGACTCATAAGATTGACGAAGAGATGTTACAGACTTTAGCAGGAGAGGTTAAAGCACTAAAAAAAGAACGTAAAGCAGTTATCTTAGCTCATTATTATCAGAGACCAGAAGTTCAGGATATTGCTGATTTTGTCGGAGATTCCTTGCAACTGAGTCAACAGGCGGCCAAAACAGACGCCGAAGTTATTGTGTTTTGCGGCGTACATTTTATGGCTGAAAGTGCTGCCATTTTATCACCAGACAAAGTGGTCCTGTTGCCTGAGCTGAACGCGGGTTGCCCTATGGCAGACATGGTTGATGCTGAAGCTCTGCGTGCTTACAAAAAGAGGATTCCAGGAGTTCGGATAGTCTGTTATGTTAATTCTTCTGCCGAGGTTAAGGCAGAGAGCGATATCTGCTGCACTTCCTCTAACGCGGTAAAGGTGATACAGTCCTTACAGGGAGATGATATTCTATTTATTCCGGATGAAAACCTTGGCCGTTATGCCGCAAAAATCCTTGGACGCTCACTTCAATTATGGCCTGGGTACTGTAAAACTCATGATCGATTGACGAAAGAAGATATTCTCAAAGCCAGAAAAGAGCATCCGTTAGCAAAGGTCATCGTACACCCGGAATGTCGCGAAGATATTTGCCAGGAAGCCGATTATATAGGGTCTACAGCAGGATTAATTACGTATGCTCAGAACTCAGAAAATAAAGAATTTATTGTAGGTACGGAGTCTGGAATTTTACATCGGCTCCATCAGGTTTGCCCAGATAAAGAATTCTATCTTGCTTCAGAACGTTTGGTCTGTCCGAATATGAAATCAACAACATTAGCTAAAGTAAGGGATGCACTTAAAACCCTCTCTCCTCGTATTACGGTGAAAGAGGAAATACGTGTTAGAGCCAAAGAGGCTCTAGACCGAATGCTTGCCTTGTAAGCAGCAGAAGGGCAGGGGATGGGCACGTTGAGACGTTATTTATACCCTTGGGCCAAATCGGGAGTGAAGGTCTTTGATTCGGACGTACTTGTTTTGGGAAGCGGTATTGCCGGTTTGTATACGGCAATTAAAGCAAGTGAGCAATTTCAAGTGACCGTACTTACGAAAAAAAAGATTGAAGAAAGCAATACTGAGCATGCGCAGGGTGGGATTGCGGTAGCTATTGATGAAGCAGACTCTCCGACTTTGCATTTTGAGGACACATTACGGGCAGGCGCCGGGCTCTGTGACCCCTCAATCGTAAGGATTCTGGTTGAAGAGGGGCCTACTTGTGTTAAAGAACTCATGGACATAGGCGCTCAATTTGATCGCCAGAATGGGCAACTTGCACTCACGCGTGAAGGCGCCCATAGCCAGAGGAGAATACTGCACGCGCAGGGAGATGCCACTGGCTGGGAAATTGAACGAGCTTTGGTGGCCAGAGTGAAAGAAAGTCCTAATGTCACTGTCCGAGAAGGTCGTTTTGTGGTTGATCTGTTAGAGAATGGTAATGGAGATATCGTAGGAGCGTTGGTTCTTAACGAGGAAACAGGAGAGTTGGAAGGTCACTTAGCAAGTGCAGTGGTTCTAGCAACCGGAGGTTTAGGGCAAGTTTATCGTTTTACGACGAATCCCAGTGTTGCAACAGGGGATGGAATCGCGGCCGCTTGGCGTGCTGGAGCAGATTTAATGGATATGGAATTTGTGCAATTTCACCCCACAACGTTATTAATTGCCAATGCACCCCGTTTTCTCATATCTGAAGCGGTGCGTGGAGAAGGTGCTTTTTTAATTAATGCTGCTGGGAAACGTTTTATGGAAAATGTACCAGGGAAAGAACTTGCTCCGCGTGATATTGTCGCTCGGGCCATCTGGAAGGAAATGAACGATGGTCTAGTGTATTTGGATTTTCGTCCTATTGGGAAGGAGTGCATATTAGAACGATTTCCTACCATATATCAAACTTGTTTAAAGTACGGAATTAATGTATTGACGACCCCCGTACCAGTTGCCCCAGCTGCTCACTATATGATGGGTGGAGTTGCCACAAACTCCTATGGAGAAACAAGCGTTAGACATCTTTATGCTGCTGGGGAGTGCGCCTGTAATGCGGTACACGGTGCAAATCGCCTAGCAAGTAACTCCTTGCTGGATGGATTGGTTTTCGGGTCACGCATTGTGGAAAGAATAAGGGATAAGTTCCAAGCAACACGTCCTTCTTGGGAGGAAGTTGTCGGCCCTGAAGGAGGCGTGGGGGATACAGGAATTGGAATTATTGGAGCTAGGAAACAGTTGAATGATCAAAGTTTGCGAAACCAAATCCAAAATTTGATGTGGGACAATGTGGGTATTTTGCGGAATGAGGCGGGCCTTAAGATGGCTGCAGAGTTATTGTTAGCCTGGGAGCAAGATAATTTTTTCATCAGTGGTGTGGATGACCTTGAAACAGCTAACATGTTGACAGCGGGGGTGGTTATAGCAAAGGCCGCTTTCAAACGTCAGGAGAGCAGAGGTGGGCATTTCCGATCTGATTATCCGTTGAGGCTTGATGGACTCTGGAGAAAGCACTCTTTGCAATGTATGGAGGGATATTATGTACGCTACGTTCCAGTTTCAGGAACTGATTGATCAGGCATTGAAAGAAGATATTGGGACGGGGGACCTTAGTACCAGGATTTTTCCGGAAAACTTGACTGGGTTGGCCAAACTTTATGCTAAACAAGAAGGTGTGGTTGCTGGTCTAGTGCTGGTCGAGGGGGTTTTTGGGCGTATCGATCCTCGGATTCAGGTCAATAGGTTGGTCAAAGACGGAGATACAGTGAAAGTCGGAGAAGGTGTACTAGAGCTGGCTGGTCCCTTTTGTAGTATATTGCAGGGAGAGCGGACGGCGTTGAATTTCTTGCAGCATCTCTCTGGAATCGCCACAGCAACAAAACGAGCCGTTGATCTGGTAGAAGGGCTTCCGGTTAGGATTGTGGATACGCGAAAGACTCTTCCGGGATGGCGTTCATTACAGAAATATGCGGTCAGAGTCGGTGGTGGACAGAATCATCGATTTGGGCTGTATGATGCGGTGATGTTAAAGGATAATCATCTTGCCGCAGCGGGTGGATTAACGGAGGCGGTTGAACGAATCAGAGCTCAAGTTGGGCATATGACGAAGATTGAGGTTGAGTGTGAGACGATCGAACAGGTGAAAGAAGCGATATTTTGTGGTGTCGATGTGATTATGCTCGACAACATGGAAATAGAAGAAATGCGGGAAGCAGTACGGTATATCGATAAGCGAACAATCGTTGAAGCATCGGGGGGAATGGGGGAAGAACGCCTTCGTGCCGTGGCTGAGACGGGGGTTGACCTAATTTCGATTGGTGCTTTGACCCATTCGGTTAAGGCTTTAGACTTTAGTCTTGATCTGGGTGAGATCAAAGCTACGACTAGGAAGAATTGGGAAAGAGGAATTTAAATGGTACGTCATGACATCCTTAATCTCCTCGTCGCAGCGCAGGCTGAAGAATACGTGTCTGGCGAAAGGGTTAGTCAACATTTAAATGTTACGCGGGCAGCCATTTGGAAACAGATTAAGGTTCTGAGAGAAGAAGGTTTTGTAATTGAGGCGCAGACGAAAAATGGTTACCGCTTATTACAGACTCCCTTCGCCTTAAATGAGTGGGTTTTAAAGCAGGTGTTGACCACAGCATCCCTAGGATGCAAGATCAACCTTGAGGACGAGTTGGAATCTACAAACGATCGAGCTAAAGAGCTCGCTTGCCAAAGCGGAATTCATGGACAAGTTGTTCTAGCAAAATGTCAGAACGCAGGGAGAGGAAGGTTACAGAGACAGTGGGAATCCCCGAGAGGTGGTCTCTGGATGTCCGTGGTACTTCGGCCCAATTTGTCATTGGCAGATGCCTCAAAAATTACCCTAGCGGCAAGTGTTGCTATTGTCGATGCGCTAGATGAGCTCTTTAAGTTGCGTGTCGGAATTAAGTGGCCTAATGACCTTGTTTTCAATGGACAAAAAATAGCCGGTATTCTTGGGGAAGTCGTGGGAGAGTGGAATGCTGTTCGAACTTTGGTTCTTGGAATGGGAATTAACGTCAATTTCCCTCGTGAACAATTGAGTGCATCCCTGAACGCAACGACTCTTCAAGAAATTATGGGGTATGAAGTTGATTTGAACAAGGTCGCCGCTACAATCCTAAAAAATTTGGAAAACGAATTAGCGTATATCGAAGGTAAAGAGTTCGAGAGGCTGAGATTGAGTTGGTCGGAAAAGGCGGTTGGTTTGGGCGAAGAAGTAAGAGTTTTACGGGGTGAGCATGTGTTCGATGGTACTTTCAAGGGAATCTCCATCGATGGAGCGTTACTTCTTGAGACGGAGGATGGAGAAAAAAGCTTTTCTGCGGGAGAAGTCCAACTTCGTTCCAAAATGACAGAGTATTTCTAGGCTTAGGATAGCCATGTAAGGCAAGGTTTCTTTTTACGCCTCTCTTGGAGTGGATTGAAAGGCATCAGATTCTATTGTAAACTATAATATAAGATATAGGTTTACAATAGAAGGAGGAGTTGAGTTGAAAACAAGGAAAATGGCAATGACGTCCGTAATGGCAGCACTGATGTGTTTGGCGGGGATGTTAATTCACTGGGTTTCACCTGGGTTGGTTCCCTTTAGTGTTTTACCGGTATTAGTCTTTATGTCCGGTATCATTCTTGGCGCCGAGTATGCAGCTATGGCTATGTTGGTGTATTTGGTTTTGGGGCTTTTTGGGCTGCCTGTCTTTTCGTCCGCTCCGTTTGGAGGGTTAGGTTATATTTTAAAGCCCACTTTTGGATTTCTACTGGGCAATGTAGTGGCTGCTTATGTAGTGGGGCGAGTATATCGTGAAGGAAGTCTTCGGTCGGCGATTGTCGGCGTACTGTTGGGGCTTGTGGCCTTGTATCTCTGTGGCTTAACCTATCTTTATGTAATTTTACACTGGATGTTACACCGTCCGACTAGCATTGCTGGTGTTCTGATGATCGGTTTTGTTCCCTTTATTTTGGGGGATCTTATGAAAGCCGGAGTTGCCGTCTGGATCGGTCAGGAAGTGGTTCGTCGGCGTCAAAGCGCCTAAAGGACACTCACTTAGTCAAAAGGAGAGTTATTATGATTCTATTATTTGACGTTGGTAATACGAATATTGTATTGGGAGTTTATAATGAGCGAGCCCTTACTCATCATTGGCGGGTGTCCACGGATAAATCCCGAACTATGGATGAGTATGCAGTGGTTATCAAAAATTTATTCGATTTTAATAGGTTATCCTTACAAGAAATAAGTGCGGTCGTTATTTCTTCAGTAGTTCCTCCGGTGATGCCAACATTGGAAGCTCTTACCCGAAAGTACTTTGGCGTAGAACCTCTGGTTGTGGGACCTGGTATCAAAACTGGGATGCCCATTGTCTATGATAACCCTAGAGAAGTTGGTGCTGACCGCATTGTGAATGCCGTGGCCGCATATACTAAATACGGAGGACCACTTGTCATAGTGGATTTCGGAACAGCAACGACATTTTGTGTAGTATCGAAACGCGGAGAATATTTAGGTGGAGCAATTGCTCCCGGAATAGGGATTTCGACAGAAGCACTGTTTCAGAGGGCATCGAAGTTACCACGTATCGAAATGGTTAAGCCTACTTCAGTCATCGCTAAGAATACAGTGGCAGGAATGCAATCGGGAATTTACTATGGCTTCACCGGTCAGGTTGACGGTATTGTTAAACGTATGAAAGCGGAAATGGGATCGGAGACCAAAGTGATTGCAACCGGCGGATTAGCGGAAATGATCTCTCAAGAATCAGAAACGATCGAAATGGTCGATCCATTCTTGACACTCGAGGGACTTTTGTTAATCTATGAACGTAATCAGAAATAGTAACTATGAGGAATTAAACAATGAAATTAGGGCAGTATGAATTAGAAGTTCCTGTATTTTTGGCTCCTCTAGCCGGTGTGACGGATAAAGCGTTTCGTGAAACGGTCTGCGCTGTAGGTGGAAAGTACGTATGGACAGAAATGATTAGTGATAAGGCATTAACTTATCAAAACTCAAGGACTTTAAAAATGTTGGATTTGCAAGGGGAAACTGAACCTAGAATTGTACAACTTTTTGGTTCAGAACCTGAGACAATGGCACGAGCGGCTCTCTTAGCCATAGAATGTAGTGCTAATGTCATCGATATTAATATGGGATGTCCTGCGCCGAAAATTGTAAAAAATGGCGAAGGATCTGCGCTACTCAGAGATCTACCTCGCGCGCGGGAGATTGCTTCAGCTGTCGTTAGAGCTGTTGATGTACCGGTAACGGTAAAAATCCGTCTTGGTTGGAACGATGATGAGATTGTGGCTATTGAACTGGCCAAACTCCTTGAATCCGTGGGAGTCCAAATGCTAACGGTTCACGGGCGTACTCGCGAACAATTTTACTCAGGTAATGCCGATTGGGATTGGATCCGAAGAGTGAAGAGGGAAGTAGACATACCAGTCATTGGGAACGGGGATGTTTTAAAACCTGAAGATGCCAGCAGATTGATTGAGCAAACGGGATGTGACGGGGTCATGATTGGACGTGGAACTCTTGGAAATCCATGGCTCATTCCGCGAACCCAACATTTTCTAAAACATGGCATCCTATTGCCCGAACCGCCTATCGAGGAACGCATACAGGTTGCGTTGCAGCATTTTGATCGCGTATTGAATTATAAGGGTGAGAGAATCGGACTCAACGAAATGCGAAAACATGCAGTGTGGTATATCAAAGGGGTTAGGAAGGCAGCTCAATTGCGGGATGAGATCATGCAAACAAAGTCATCGGAAGAAATGCGAGTGATCTTCAGTCGAATTCTGCAATAACGAGAATAGTTTCTGTCGAAAAAAGAAAAAATACCAGAGCATTACTCGTTAAGGGGAAGAGTAGCATCCTTGACAATATTTTGCATGGTCCTTATAATAACGAGTAATGTCATGGAGGAATCTTTTAAGGAGTTCCTAGATTTAAAGGAAGTACGCATACAAGGTCTTTGAAGCGCGAGTGACTATTTGACGTACAATGCGTAGGACGAGAAAAGGGAGCGAGAGAAATATGGCTGAAAAGGAAGTCATTCTAACTTTAGAAGGACTCAAGAAACTTGAGGAAGAGTTGGAACTATCAAAGACAGTAAAGCGGCGGGAAGTGGCCGAACGTATTAAGCAAGCTATTGACTTTGGAGATATTAGTGAAAACTCAGAGTACGATGATGCCAAGAACGATCAGGCCTTCATCGAAGGACGGATTATTACTCTCGAGAAAATGTTGCGAAATGCGCGAGTTATTGATGACTATGAGGGAACAGATGTCGTGGCATTAGGCGCAAAAGTACGCTTAAAGGATATTGATTTTGGAGATGAAGAGGAGTACTTCATTGTTGGTTCGGCTGAGGCAGACCCAGGAACAAATAAGATTTCTAATGAATCGCCTGTAGGAAAGGCGGTACTGGGGCAACCTAAAGGATCTATGGTTGAAGTCAATGTTCCTGCAGGAATTTTACACTATCAGATATTGGATATTAAGTAAGAATAGTTAAGGCATTTTATAGATTTACTTTGAGGTTTGAGTCATTGTTTAGCAAATGAGTTTATTTGAAGTGCAGTGTTTCTGTTGCGGTTTAACCACGTACAGATGCTGCACTTTGTTTATTGACTAGGTGTCTGCCATAAAAAGGAAGAAAATATCTCTTATCTTGATCCTTCTTGTTTAGTAACGCCAAAGTTTGGTAAAATTGATAAGATGAGAATAAATCGTGGGGGAATTAAGAATGGATAATACTAACGATCTCTGGCGGATTCGGCTTGAAAAGCTTGATTTGATTCGCCAAGCCGATATTGAACCCTATGCTGATCGCTATACACGTACACATAAAGCGCTTGATATTTTAGAGCACTTTGAAGAACTAGAAGGTCAGGATGTCAGTATTGCCGGGCGGATCATGAGTAAGCGTGATCAAGGGAAAGTTATCTTTATGCACGTCCAAGACTTTAGCGGCCGTATCCAGACATATACCCGAGTGGATGAATTGGGCCAGTCCCTTTTTGATTTAATTACAAAATTTGATGTTGGAGATATCGTAGGAGTAGAAGGAAAAGTTTTCCGGACAAGACGGGGAGAAATATCCGTTCATGCCCGTCTTGTAAAATTACTTTCCAAGGCAATGCGCCCGCTGCCCGAGAAGTTCCATGGACTGACGAATGTAGAAACCCGTTATCGTCAACGATATTTGGATTTGGTGATGAATCCAGATGTTCGCCAAGTGTTTGTGGTACGTAGTAAAATTATTCGGTTCATGAGAGAATTCTTAGAGCAGCGGGAATTCCTCGAAGTTGAGACGCCAACACTTCATACGATTCCTGGTGGAGCAGCAGCACGTCCATTCACTACGCACCACAACGCTCTCGATATTGACCTCTATCTAAGGATTGCCCTCGAATTACCGTTGAAACGGCTTATTGTGGGTGGATTCGAGAAGGTATTTGAAATCGGAAGAACCTTCCGGAATGAGGGAATTTCGATAAAACATAACCCGGAATTCACAATGATGGAGCTCTATCAAGCATACGCAAATTACGAAGATATTATGGAACTGACAGAAGAGATGATTGCTTATATCGTACAAAAAGTACATGGCACTTTAGAAATTACTTATCAGGGACAGATGCTTCAATTTCAGACCCCATGGCGTCGTCTACCAATGTTAGAGGGTATCTTAGAGTATTCGGGAGTCGATTTCAGTAACGTCATAACTGACGAACAAGCACGGAGTATTGCTCAAGAGAAAGGCATCCATATCGAAGTGGGTGCATCTAGAGGTAAAATAATTAACGAGTTCTTTGAAAAATTTGTTGAACCTAATTTGATACAACCGACATTTATCACCGGACATCCTGTCGAAATTTCCCCGTTGGCTAAGCGTAACGCAGCTCAACCAGAATATACGGATCGCTTTGAGGCCTTCATATTTGGCCGTGAACTTGCAAATGCGTTTTCTGAGTTAAACGACCCCATTGATCAGAGACAACGTTTTGAGGCACAGGCTGCTGAACGGGCTAAAGGGGATGATGAGGCTCATATTCTGGATGAGGACTTCGTTCAGGCGTTAGAGTATGGACTTCCCCCTACGGGCGGACTGGGAATTGGGATTGACCGTTTGGTCATGTTCTTAACGGATTCCGCGTCCATACGGGATGTTATTCTCTTCCCAACTATGCGACCGAGAGATGAAAGTGTGCAAGAAGATATTGAAGAATAGCTTTAGAGAAGATCTAAGGTTTAAAGGCTGACCCAACTAATTGGGCCAGCCTTTGTTTGGAAGTGGATGGCCTAGCATCGTGAGCACAGTAAAGTATAGTGAGATTATTAATATTTCGGGAATTGACGATATTCATTGAAAAAATGAGCATCATGAAGAATAAAAGACGATATAAACTATTAAACTAGTAACATGGCGTGTAGAGGTACTTGAACAATTGCTAATAGTCATGGTATGATAATCCTCGTTCACTTGACCAAGTAGAATTACTAGAACTCAACGTGAAGGTCTAACGGGTTCGCTTAAAAAATTAGCCATTGACAGTGCTAGGTAATAATGCTAAAATATAAATCTAGCCCACACGGCTAAGAAAACAAATGGTCTTTGAAAACTAAACAACAAGGACAGCCAATGAGAGAAACTCGCAAGAGTTTCAAAGAAACAATGAGCAAGTCATCATCTTCTTCAATACAGAAGTTGAAATAACT
>NZ_SPQR01000003.1:300000-390779 GCF_004766055.1 Desulfosporosinus sp. Sb-LF
TAATTTCCTCACCCGTTAGTAGAACATTATCTAGCATCATTTTGAATGTAGCGGTTTGCATAGCTGTAGCCACGCCATGTCCACACACATCTATGATGTAACCACATAGCATCTTTTGTTCTTCAAACCACTTGTAGTTGAAGAAATCCCCACTAACCGTACTATGGGGCACAAAAATCGAACTAACACGCACCTTATCTCCAGAAATAGGGTGGGGTAAAGAATCCTGCTGCACTCGTGCAGCTAATAAAAGTTCCATCTGAGTTTGCCGTTCTCGCTCTCGGAGCTTATCTTCGACCCTCTTTCGGTCTGTGATATCAACGATACTCGTCGCTTTCAGCGGGCTATTGTTATCTTCAGCCAATATCGGAAAGCTTCGAAGCCAGAGCCACCGCATCTCCCCATCGTGTCTAATAATTCTAAACTCCACGTTCGTTACCTCGTTCATACTCTCAAAGCCCTGAAAAAGAGAGGCTCGAATCCTCTCACGGTCAGCCGGATGAATCAACTCAACCAATGAAGATTGATCATCTATCAGACTCTGACAGGTCATCCCACTAATTCTTTCATAGGCAGGACTGACATAAACGATTCTCTCTTTATCCGTGATGAGAAAGATCTCATTGATGGTTTCAGCAAGCTGTCTGAATTTCTCTTCGCTCGCTCTCAGCTCTGCTTCCATTTCAATCATTCCTGTAATATCTTCGAAACACTCCATCCTTTCGCTAATTTCCCCAAATTCATCTTTTAATACGGCAATACTCTTTAAAACATGCCCGCTTTGACCCTCTTTCGTTACAATCTTGCACATCTGATTTATTAAGGGCGAGTCACTGGCGTTGCGGCACAGTTCGCAACCCTCAATACCTACTCCATGTAGTATCATGGAGCACTCTTTACCCACAACTTCAGATTCTGTATAACCCGTGATTTCCTCAGCGATTTTGTTCCATCGAATGATCTTTCTATTCTTATCCACTGAAAGGACAGCACTTGGAACCGTTCTAAAAAGCAACTCAGCGTATTTCATCTGTCCCCATAGTTGTTTTTCCAGTCTTTTCCGCTCTGTAATATCCCTAGATATCGCAATAAGTCCCGTAACTTTTCCCTTTTCATCTACTATGGGGGTCTTTACAGTTTCAGTGTCCATAACACTGCCATTTATCAAGTGAAATTTTTCTTCATACTTCAGAGATTTACCCGTCACAAATATCTCCTGGTCTTTCTGCCGACATAATTTAGCTCGCTCGCGGTCTTCCGTGAAGTCTAAAACTTTTTTCTCACAAACCTCGTCCTCGTTCATCCCTAAAACCTTTTCAGCATATCCTTTGTTACATCCTAGAAATTCACTGTTGATATCTTTATAGACTATGAGGTCAGGTATAGTATCTAGCATTTTTTTCAAAAATCTTTTTTGGTTAGCAAGCTCCAGTTCTAATCTTTCCCATTCTACAATATCACTCGCAACTTTTGGCTTTTCGACAACTCCCGTTCCAGCGTGTTCAGGTTTTTCATGAATCATAATGGTTTACCCCCTTTATCGATTAATGAAGTACAATACCTCAAATACAAGTAGCCCTAGGCCCACAGATTATCAATCTTTTAGCCTAGAGCCTCATCAAGGAAATTCATCTTATGAATCCCTTATCGTACCGAATATTATTGTTCCACCCCACCGAGAGTCAACTTATTCAATGGTGAACACCCTATCAAGTCGTGTGCGTTTGATTAGATCATAGGGCAGCCCTTGAGCACCCGAAAGCACGAGCCTACCGTTTTTCTCCTTAGTGCGTTTATGAATCGTCACCATCGTCCCCAATCCTGAACTGTCTATGTAGATGAGCCCAGAAAGATTCATTCTTATATCGGTAACCCCTTGTTCTATAAGCTCAATTAACTCATCTCTAAGCAGTGAAGCATCGTGAACGTATATTTTATCCTTTAATAGAACCGTAGCATGATTGCCATTGACTGTAATCGAATGTTTCATGATATGTTCCTCTCCTCCTTTACTCAATCAATTTTGAATCTTGCAATTAGACTATGCAAGCTTTGGGCCATAGAACTGGCCTGTTCGGAACTTGCCGCTACAGTTTCGATGGTTGCTGTAGTTTCCTCAACAGCTGCAGATACCTCTTGAGCGTCATGACTTGTGCCTTCAATTTCATCAGCAACAACCTCGATTAGCTGTACTATCTTATCTGACGAGGCTACCTCATCGTTAGTAACCTTGGCAATTCCGTCAATATCGCTGACAGTTTCCGTTACAGCTAATAAAATGTTCTCCAGGGATTCCCCCGCTTTATTGACCTCTTCCACGCCTACTTCAACCTCGGCCAAACTTTCCTTCATAGCGACAACCGCACTATCGGTGTTTTCAGTAATCTTGGAAATAAGCTGTGAAATATTTCTGGCCTCGGCATTAGATTGTTCTGCCAATTTTCGAACTTCCTCCGCAACAACGGCAAAGCCTCTGCCTGACTCACCAGCCCGAGCTGCCTCGATAGCTGCATTAAGTGCCAGTAGATTAGTTTGTTGTGCAATGCCTGTGATTGTTTCATTAATCATCCCAATTTTTTGAGAGTATTCATTGAGGAGCGTGATCACTTTTTCCGCTTCCCTTGTCTTCTCATGGATCGTATTCATATTCTGCATTACCACGTTCACAGTAGCTTTTCCCGCTTTAGCAGCGTTGATGGAAATTTCCGATTTAGTACTGGCTGAAATAGCCTTATCTTTTGCTATTTGAATCAGAGCTGAAAGTTCGATGAGAACTTGTGACGTTTCCATACTTGAATTGGAGGCGTCTTCCATTGATTGAGCTACCTTTTGTATATTTTTAGAGACACTAGTTGTTGCTACCGCTACTTCCGTCGAAGAAGCAGCCATTTCCTCTGAAGCGGCTGAGAGTTCGACCGAGCTGGTCTTGACCGCTTTTACAATTTCTAATTGGGCAGCAATCATAGAATTAAACGATTCGCAAAGCTGACCAATTTCGTCCTTTGTTTTAACAGCTGCTTTTAACAGTAGATTTCCATTACTAGCCTCAGCCATCAAACCTTGCAACACCTTGATAGGCGCTGTAATTCTGTGGGCTGCAAAAAGTCCGATAACAATCCCCAAAATTGCTACTAAGACTGCTGCCAGAACGGACGCTTCCTTCGCTAGTTTCGTGGCGTTATTCGTATTATTCATTGCCAGGGCAATCGTATTGATTCGATAGCTCTTCGCCTCATCAATCTTTGCAAGCAAAGTACTGGCTTGCGGTGCTAATTCATTCATTGCAACTTCCACGGCTGCTTGTTTGTTGCCAGCCTTCAACAAAGGCATAAACTTGGTATTAACAATTTCAGTGTATTTTTGATCCAGCACTTTAGTATCCGTGGATAATTTACGCGAAGCTTCCGTTACTGCATCCCTGATGAGCTCATCTTCAAGCTTCACGTTCAACTCAGCTAATCGCTTATATTCATTCAGATATTGTTCCTTTCCATAGAGCAAATAAGCCCTAAGGTTGGAAGACTCTGCAACAGCATTATAAGCAATATCATTATTTACCTGCATTCTTGGAACCTTACCTTTAAGATCGTTGACATACACTTCCGCCTGAGTGCCCTCATGGATGGTGTAACCAAATCCCACTGACGCCACTAGAATTACTAAAATGAAGTAGGCTACCATTTTCTTTGCTAAAGTCATTTTCATTCATTGCCTAATTCTACACGAGTAGAATCAGATTCCCTCCTTGTAATTCTAGTTAAGCGGTTCTTGGAAAGCATTAAGAAGTAAAAACCTTAAAGTTTATTCTTGCTTTACCTACACCACCATAATTAGGAATTATCTATGCTAATATATTAAACAAAATTATCTTAATTCCTTTAAATTTTTAAAATTTATGAATCAATTCAAATACTTTACAACATATAGTATATCTTATCAAACGAACTCATTTTCTAAAGTAGTTGGAGTACGATTGATCGGTAATTTAACGGCGAATGTTGTACCATCAGAACCTGTTTCGATGCTACTATGTGCGCACCATCATTCTTCAGTATGGATTGAGCAAATGTACTCAGTTGTTTTCTTAGTTTGCCAGTCATAAACCAAGTTACCGCAAAAGGGACGAAGAAAATGACCGATAGTACTCCAGAAAAAACCAAAGAATATCTGAATACACTCTCATACACATCATCCGTTTTGATATTAGCCCATACATGACCGATTAAATTATCACTCACACTAAATGGAATTGTCACAGAGATAACCTTTTTGCGATTCCACCAAACTGAGGTGTAGTCCTCTTCAATGAATTCGAGCTTACCACTTTTGTAGGAATTGAAATATGGATAATTCCTTGGGATACTTTGTAGCATCGAAGGTTCGAAATTGGGTGCCTTTGCCACCACTGAATCAAACCTTGCATCATAATATCCAATTCCGTAGTTCGGATATTGTGCAGAAATTTCATTAAATAAAGGTTGCAAAATTAGGTTTAGAGCTATTACTTTTTCAGTGGAAGAGGCTTTTGTATCATCGGCTTGCAAAATAATATCTCTGTAAAAAGTTTTGAGATCGATATTTAGGCGCATCGCTTCTGACATGACTTCAAGCCGTCGTTCGCTCAATTTATATTTTAAAGCCGTGTAGTAAAATCCGAAGGACATAATTATAGTCATTAGTATCAAAAGATAAGCAATGACAAGGTATGTAGTTTTTAACATACCTAATCTACGAATCTTGTTTCTAAATAAGCAAAATAATCCCCCTCATAAAATTACAAGTTGAATACTTATTTCAACATAAAGGAATTTATTCCTGCCTTATTTTCAGTTTATTTGAAAATATGTCCATTCAACCCTATCTTCCTCTTAATCTGTAATAATTTGTATATAAACTCCCAAACCTCTATCCTTCTTTTTCCTAAAACTGTTTTGGAACAATAGTATGTTCTAACACTTTAAAAATAGCAAATTTAATATTGCTAAGTGCCATGATAATATTCTAATGTTAGGGAAAAATGTCTGACAAGCTAAAACATAGTAACAACGAAGCATGATCAGTCATAATAAGACTAAAGTACTTTTAATTATGGAAGGGTATTCCATGTTTTGTGTTGAACTGTTAACTCACAAATTCTTTATTTGGAGGTTTGAGATATGAAAAACCGTACTTTAATTGCAAGCCCACTTGATGAGGAAGGACTTTGGTTAGCAGAGATACCTGAAGTTAAAGGTTGTAAAACACAAGGAAAGGATCTCCTAGAGGTAATCCAAAGAGCAGAAGAGTTGAGAGAAGCACTTGATACAATTAACGGACTTCAATTTATGGAGGAGGAGCAAACAGAGGATGAGCAAGAGAAGAACGACTTCAATGTTCTAGGGTACTTTGTATCACATAAGAATAAATCAAATGGATCTATTTGCTCTGATATCAGTGAAGTGTTAGGGATTATCGAGGAATTTGACAATGCAGTAGATAGAGGTAATAAGGCATTTAGAAGACACTTAGGGATTATGATGACTCATTTATCTCTGGAGATTTCTACCCTTAGTATTGGCCCTTGGACTATACAGTGTAAATCTATGAAAAGACAACTGGACACCGCGCCCAAATGGGATGGATGGAAGGATAAATGGAATGGTGACGAGGAAACGGCCTAACTGCGCCATGTTCCTGAATCTGGATCATTTCCAAATTGATTGCCCTATTGTCCCAAAATACGAATATACAAAAGCCCCAAGCCGTTAGGCTTGGGGCTTTTGTATATTCGTATTACTTTCTATCCGGGTGTTAGAGCCATTTCTTTCGTTTTAATACTATAACTATTATCGATACTAGGATGAGTATTAAAGCGTAGAGTACGTACATCCCATACTGATTATGAATTAATGGCATCCACTCGAAGTTCATTCCAAAGAAACTGGTCAATATGTTAATAGGTAATAATACCGTAGCTAAGATGGTTAGAAATTTCATTATGTCGTTTGATTTATTATCCACAGATGCCTGATATGCTTCTCTGAGATTTTCCATTAGCTCTACTAGTTGCCTTGCGTTATCCAGTTCACGCTGCACATTCATCATAAGCTCGTTCCATAGCGGAGTATCTTGTTTAGTACGAATATATATAGACAAATGCTCATTGATTTGCCTCTTGAATTTTATAGCTTTTCTATGTAGTTTAATAATCCTCATCTGTTGAGACTTGTTTGGGTTTTCTAAAATTTCTTCTTCCAGTGCATCCATAGACGACTCTAAGGCTTCGATTTTGTTTTGGATTGTTTCCAAAGCTTCAAATCCAATGAGACACAATATATCGTGTACAGTTTGGATCAGTTTTCCTGATTTCCAGCTCTCTATCTTTCGGTCTAACTTGCTATTCTTGTGAAACAAAAACAAATCATTGACCATTAAGATCTTAGCCTGGAAAAGATCATCTTTAAGGTTCACGAAGAATGTTAAATCATTTAACTGCTTTGAAAAGCTTTTGTTTGATCTAATATCATTTAACTGCTTAAAGCTAATTTCATCTATTTTTTGTAAGGAATGCTCTAGGTAACTATTAACCTCTTTCCAGGAATCGAAATCTATCATTTTTATTTCCATGGAAAAAATCTCCCATCTTAAACCACAACACGATTGACTCCTTGCACTTCGTTCACACTCCTGGAAGATATGCTTTCTAATAGGTCATACGAAAGTCTTGCCCAATCAGCCGTCAGAGCACTTCACTGGTGACTGCTCTGAGTTATAATGGAATACTCGCGCAGGTACGGCCATCTCCCAGTAAGCCTTTATGCGAAGGCTTACTGGTTAAGAAGTTTTCGTATTTGTAGGTTATGAAGTTATCGTTTACCTAAAAAGGATGATTCAACATTGTTTTCCTTTAAGCTATTGACTTGATCAATGGCTTTTTCTCTATTCAATCCATTTTTCGTCCTCATTTACCAACTCATAATCTAAATCAGTAGCCGATAAAGACAAAAACAGGTGGTTACGATGCCACCAAAAAATGGCTGAAATCATAACCACCTACCAAATACTCAAACACGCTTAAACCCTTATGAATCCTGCATTCTCAAGGATTCCTTCCTATTCCCACTCAATCGTCCCAGGAGGTTTCGAGGTAATATCATAAACAACACGATTGACTCCCTGCACCTCGTTTACAATCCTCGAAGATATGCTTTGCAGGAGTTCATAAGGAAGCTTTGCCCAATCAGCTGTCATAGCATCTTCACTCGTGACTGCTCTCAGGATAATGGGATACTCATAGGTACGACCATCCCCCATCACTCCGACGCTCTTGATTGAGGGGAGAACAGCAAAACTTTGCCACAAATCACGGTACATTCCTGAACGACGAATTTCTTCTAAAATGATAGCATCCGCTTCCCGTAAAATGTCCAGTTTCTCACGAGTTACTTCTCCGAGAATACGGATCGCCAGACCTGGTCCTGGGAACGGTTGACGCCAGACGATCTCCTCACTCATCCCCAATTCCATTCCTAGTTCACGCACTTCATCTTTGAAGAGCATCCGCAATGGCTCGATTAGTTCAAATTCTATATCCTCTGGCAAACCACCGACATTATGATGACTCTTAATCGTTTCCGCTGTTTCCGTGCCACTCTCGACGATATCTGGATAAAGAGTCCCTTGTACTAAGAAATCAACCTTGCCAATCTTCAGCGCTTCTACTTCAAAAACACGGATAAACTCATTGCCAATTGCCTTGCGTTTCGTTTCGGGATCAGATACCCCTGCAATTTTTTGCATAAAACGTTCATGCACATCGACAAACACTAGATTAAGTTGGAACTGCTCTGTAAAAATTTTCTTGACCTGTTCAGCCTCATTTTTGCGCATAAATCCGTGGTCCACAAAAACACAGGTTAACTGATCTCCTACTGCTCGATGTACCAAAGCCGCCGCTACGGAAGAATCAACTCCCCCGCTCAATGCACAGAGGATACGCCCAGTTCCGACTTTGGCTCGGATTTCAGCAACTTGCAACTCAATAAAGGACTCCATGGTCCAGTCCCCAACACATTTACAAATATCGAAAAGAAACTTTTCTAACATTGCTTGTCCATCTGGAGTGTGTTTAACTTCTGGATGAAATTGAACACCATAAAAATGTCGCTCGACATTCATCATCGCTGCAACTGGAGTATGTGCCGTCTGAGCTGCTACCACAAAGCCCTCTGGAAGCGTCTTAACAGAGTCACCGTGGCTCATCCAACAAGGACGTTCTCCACCCAGGCCTTCCCATAAAGCTGTGGCAGTATTAACTGACATCATCGCTTTCCCATATTCGCTAGCTTCTGGGTGTTCGATGCATCCCCCCAATTGTTCAGCCATCAGCTGCATACCATAGCATATTCCCAGTATAGGAATCCCTAAATTATAAATTTCCGGGTCTACCTTGGGCGCGTTCGGTTGATTGACACTAGCCGGACCACCCGAGAAGATAATGCCCTTTGGTCGACGGAGCCTAATTTCCTCGACCGAAGTCTTATAGGAAATCATTTCAGAATACACATGGGCCTCACGAACACGGCGAGCAATAAGTTGATTGTACTGTCCACCAAAATCCAATACCAAAACGACTTCCTGTGTCACTATTTATCATCACCATTTCCTATTATATTTAAAAATAAATCATCAAATTATTTCTTAGATAATCTCATAGGCTTCCTGTTTTAACACACCAACATAGGGCAGATTGCGATATTCTTCGTTGAAGTCCAAACCATACCCCACTACAAATTCATCGGGAATCGAAAATCCATTGTAGTCTGGAAAAACATCTGCTTGACGTCGAGCTGCTTTGTCTAATAAGGTAACCACCTTCACGCTCAAGGGATTTCGCGCTTTTAGGTTCTCCTTTAAGTATTTTAGCGTCAATCCTGTATCCACGATATCCTCAGCGATCAAAATATGCACATCTTCGACACTACGTTCTAAATCTTTGAGAATTCGCACCACGCCAGAAGATTGCGTTGACGCCCCATAGCTAGATAGTGCCATAAAGTCATACGCCAAAGGCAATTTGATCTCTCGGATGAGGTCCGCCATAAAAGGAACTGCACCTTTCAGAATTCCGAGAACCAAAATTTTCTTTCCTTCGTAATCTCTAGTTATTTGAGCCCCTAGTTCAGCAACGCGTTTTGAAAGATCTTCTCGTGAGATTAAAACCTTCTCAATATATTCTTCCATTCAGGACCCCTCCAGTATTCAAACATTCTAAAACTTATTACAAAACTATATCAGAGGCTCGTCCTTTGTGCAAACGCTTTTATAAATCAATTATGGTTTAAACATAAAATAGAATTTAAAGTTAAAAATAAAGAGGAAGGATATAACCCGTTACTGGGTATAATCCCACCTCGTTCCACTTCTAAATATTAGGTGTTTGTATAGTAAGCTTCTTTCCAATATCCTTAAACTCAAGTGTCATCGTCATGGGGTCGGACTTAGCTTTATTTTTCGCTTCGATCGTGGCTTTGACGAGCGTTTTATCGGACTTACGAATATAAAGCGTATACTGGAAATCGGTCCAAAATGCCTCCATCATTTGATTCTGAACACTAGGTTTTAAATGACATACCCATACCCTATCTCCATTGACTTTCTCCTGGCCGCTAAGCATCACCTCTCCAAGTTCTTTCATTTGTAGCGAAGACAAAGGGTTTAACTCCGCCAGAAAGACTTCCTGAGCTGCTGGAGCATTGGCATACCGGATCCACTTCTTGCTGAAGGGGTCTTTGTTATAGGTTGAATCTCCGACTTGGATAATCTCGACTTCGCTGCCGACCAGCTGCCCTAAGATTCGAGTGTTCCCACCATCCTTTTCTCCTAGAATCTGAGTGAGTACGCGATCTTTTCCCTCGACCCATTGATGTTGGGTTAGACTGTAGCGAAAAGAGGTCGCTCCGTTCAATCGTTCTAAGCCTTGTGTCACCAAATTAGTGGGGTCTGGTTGCCAAAAATACCTTCCTAAGAGTCCCCCTATCAACACGATGCTGATTCCGATAAGTAACCATAATCCTCTTTTCTTCATCTCATGCCCCCCTGGCGGAGTTCTTACCCTACTAATATGTGTTATTAGCTTGCCCTATTCCACTTGGTGTACCAAATGTATTCTAAGTTAACACCAAACATCCAGCTACTGTCAGAAATAATGATACACATTTACGCAGGATAAAAAGACCCGAGCCGATGAATGATAGACATAACCGTTTATTTCGGAATGTGAGGTTGAGTCAATGGATGACAAATTAATTTTTCGCCTTAAAGAATTCTATACCTTAGAAACGTTTCAGGTAGCTTTTTACGAAACGCAGGTTTCAGCATCGACCGACGAATACTATAACAAGGCATTCGAAAAAATGGTCCAAATTGAAAGAGGCCACGCGGATTTTTTCGCCCAAGTTTTAGAAAAGGCACAAATCGAGGTCCCCACCTTTGTAGGATCGATATTTAAATTAGCTGGAAATTTTGTCGGTGAAATGGTAGGCTCCACTGGCCCTGATAATACTTGCAAGCTAGGCGTAGCCCTGGAAAACAAGGCAATAGAAACGTATCGAACCTTTATTATGGAGAGTAAAAGTAAGCATTACACTGAACTTCGGACGACACTCATGGAATATCTTCTTGATGAAGAATTTCATACACTATGGCTTAGTGACTACATGACCCATCGTATACCGGCAGAGAGACAATCGAATCGTTGATCGGATTATCTCGTCACATCCAAAATCGCCAAAAGAAAGAGGCTTTTCACAAGTTCAGCGAACTATGAAAAGCCTCTTTCTACATCTCATCTAAAACTAGATATTACCCATTATAAAACAAGTCCTCATAATATTTTTATTTACCATATTGTTACATATATTCCACACTATGCATAGTATACACCATCTCTTAATAAAGGAGGAAATGCAAATGGCATTCGGTGGTGTTGATGGAGTGGCTTGCGGAGCAGGTCATGGCTTAGGAGCTGGAATCGCAGCCGTAGTGGTAATTATTCTACTTCTTATCGCAATGGGAATTGTATTCTAATTTGAAAGGAGGAAATTAAATGTACGGAATGGGTTATGGTGGGGCATGTTGTCCTACCCCTGTCGCTCCAGTTGCCCCAGTCGCTGCTTATGGCGTTGGTCGTGGCGTAGGTGTTGGTATCATTGCAGTAGCGATTCTGATTCTTATTGCTTTAGGGGTTATATTCTAAAGAACTATTATTAAAAAGGCTATCATCTGAAAAGGTGGTAGCCTTTAAACGTCACCAACTTACACGAGGTTCCGTTACATTTTATAAAATAAAAAGTACCTTATTGGACAAACAAACTAACATATATTATATGTGTGAAGCAAGCCTAACGTCCTGCAGCTCTTTCTTCTGTTTTTGATCTTATAGGCTCTTGTCTTAGATCAATTTCATGCTAGACGAACAGACGAAGATGTATGATAGGTTTTCAGTGATCTAATAGGACAAGCGTTAGCCCTTGGTATGACAACCAGGGGCTTCAACTATACAGGATTTTCCTCTTACTTCATTTGTTATCATAAACCATATTACCATTCCATTTAAAAAACCCCCGCGTCCAGAGGTCTTTTGCGCAATGTCCCATGGGCCTTGGCCATTCATTATTGCCCTATGAACATCCAACGGACATGCTAAATAGACTATCTCAAGAACCCTTTCATTCTTATGTGAGCCTACTATGGGGGCTGAATGTATGATTATAGGGACTCGGCCTAGGTATTTTGCACCTAGGCGTTTTTTTATTTTACATTGACCCTGGTATTCTCTTATTACCCCGCATCATATGACCAAACGTCTTAAACGCTTTGCTCTCTTGATAATGCTCAATTAGTAGTGTATCATCCTTACATCTCTCTCCACCCTAATGGCTGCAGTTAGGACAGTTAGCCTTGTCTGTTGGATCTAACGTATTATAGTGACAATACTTAGGATTGTCCAAGGTAGTCACTGCCTTTGAGAGAATAAAGAAAGGATGTGGATTTCTCCACGCCTCGCTTAATATCTTTTTGCTTACAAATTTTAACGTGTATCTTTACGTTTGAAATAACAAAAACTAGATTTGTTAATACAAAAGCATGAGGAGGTAATCTAAATGATGAGAATGAATAAAAGCAAATACAGTTTAATGGAGCCACGTTGGTTAGCCCTCCACGTTCTTGGCATTGCGGGTGCAGTTTGGCTGGGTAAGGCTTGGGGAGATGCTGACGAATAAGATAAGAACCTGCCGTCCGAAAGGGCGGCTCTTTATTTGTGCAATAGAAAGGCGCCCCTTTCGGAACAGCTTTGATAATATTACTATTTTTAACCATTTTCAGCCCTGAAGGTTGGACATAAAATGGACATCATTTTTGTGTATTTTGACCAAATACTGAATTAAGTGCATAAAGCTTATTATCGCAAACCTTAAAGCCTTTGTATGAATCTCCCACACTGCCTTTCGGCGTACCCAACTTGGCTGTCTATTCGTTGCCACGTTTCAGGTCTTGATCCAAATCTAAGTTCAATAATCTTTCGTTCATTCCGAGCCTAAAGCGTGGTGCGTTCAATTCTTACCAGTACTTTTTGGACATTTATCAATGCTGAGCATTAACCCCCCCCCTTTGCGTTTTGTGCATCCGGAGCATCAGGATATATCGGTTAATAGATTTCTCATGATTGCCCCTAGCTCGAGTAAATCTTTGATTTTTGAACATTTGGTTCGTTTTATCCTCAGCCCTGAACTTAATATCTCTGCCCATCTCGTCTTCCTCTCTACCCTGTAACACTTGTCTCCTGTCGTTCATAAGCTAACCCGAGGTGGTGAAACGACAGTGTTATTGAGTTGCCCTAATTGCCAGAGTATGGACCACTTAAGTAAGTGGATTCAATACACGGCTGAAACCCTGAAAATGAACATTATTCCAGCCGCAAAAAACCCTGTTTATGTCTGCCCAAAATGCTTAAATGTATCGATTAGCACAAACCTTGCGCGCATAGACCATTAGCATTCAGCTTAGTAATCACTCAAAATGGGATGTCATCGTCTAGGTAACTTCATGCCCGAGCGAACTTTCCGAACTCTTCCGACTTCCACCGCGTAACCCAACGCTTTTGCCCACCTTGTCCCGTATATATTCAATCTGAATACGTACATCCAGTGCCGCCATTTCCCCTTAGCGAGATAATTTGAAACAAAGCTGGCAAGCAGTCCTTACACCACACAGTAAATGAAGTCTCCCTCTCGTTCTCTCTGAACATTTTTAAAGTTTCGATCGATTGCTAGCCTAAGGAATACCCTGATATTTTTGGGGAAAGATTAACTTATCTTTATTGATTGTGAGGGACGAATTGTGCAACTTGAGTTTCAAAGGAATCTTGGCGTAAAGGATCGGGCCATTCGCATTGTAATTGGGTTAGTTCTATTAAGTTTAGTTATGATGCGTATCGCCCAGGGTTGGATGTACCCCGCTGCTATTTACCTTGCTGGTATTATCATTTTCGAGGCTACGATAGGCTACTGAATTGTTTATGACATAATGGGTTGGTCAACCCATGAGCGAATTGATCTACATTAACTTTGATCACACACTTGAACAAGGGGATTGGGGATGTGCCTAATGTCTGGAAGGCTAAAGATTGAAATAGTTGATGATAAAAATTTACTTCAAGTCTATGAATCAGCACCTTGAAAACTTACCTTTATGATGTGTCCCGACGATCCTAAGGATGAAACTTTTCTCGAGATTTACACGGATGTATCTGAGTTCTGGTCGTTACTTAAGCGACTGCTTGAACTAAGCAATGGCTTTAACGGCCCTTCGGTTGAGCTGCTCGGTAAGACTAAAAATACGTAATATGCATACAAAAGCAATGAAGTAAGAGGCTTCTCGAAGTTCAGCAAACGATTTTACAATAGGGGAAAACCTATAGTATAGAAGGATTTATAGAATTCATGTAGTGCTTAAGATGTAGTATTTTTTATTATTATATGCCTCCGTGGTCTTTTTGTGGTCAAGCTATACGAGATAGAGCTTGGGTTCGGTTATGTTTGATGCACTCAGCGACCTCTCTCCATATAAATATCTAACTGCTTTCAGACTTTCTACTTGGACATAATAGAATAGAAATGGCAGATAGGGCTTCTTTGAGAAATAAAGCCCCTCACTAGGATGGATGGAGGGAGAGAGTATGTAAATACTATCGATAATAAATGTACGGGATAATGATTTTGGTAAAAATCAACATTATTAGATTACCTTAATAAGGAGCAATCTAACAGCATAAAGGGGGTTTTAAAATGTTAAGGTTATTTATGAAATTAACAGATTCGTTACAAAAGATTGGCAAGATGAAGGACTCAATTACAATTGGACTTCTAGGAGGTTTAATGGGGGCAATCTTTATGGATATATCTAATCTGTTAATATTTAAGGCAGGAAAAACAGAAACTTTATATGGACATATTGCTGGTGGATTATTTGTAGCTCCTTTCAGAACAAAACAAAGGAAGAATTTTATTTTAGGTGAAATAACACATTTAGCAATAGGTTCAATTTGGGGAATTCCATTAACTTATATCTTAAGAAAAACTGGAAAGGATCATCATTTACTTAAAGGTGCGCTTATTTCGGCACTTTCTCTAGGTAGTCTTATAGGTGGGCAAAAATTTGGTGTATTAAAGAAGTTCGGTCTGACAAAGACGTTTTACTCTGCTATATGGAACCATCTTGTTTATGGGTTAGTTTCAGCACAGGCCATAACCTTGTTAGCAGATCCAACAATATTTGCATCACCTAAAGAAACCAATAATGAGCCGTACAGACAAGTTAAGTCAGCGGCAAGTTATCCATATTCATTCAGGTATAGTAATGAGTTTGATCAATCACAACCCCATCATGCAGGACATTAATTAGATGCCTATGGAATTTCTATGCTAAACGACAGGATAATAAAATCCCGGCATAAGAAGGCAACTAAGGCCCCAGCATTATGCTGGGGCCTTAGTTGCCTTCTTATGCCGATTGTGAACCACATCAACCCCGGGTGCAGGGTCTTTTGTGGCTACTACCGGTGCAATCAGATCGGGAGCTTGATAACTTAACGACACACATACACCATCAAGGCAGCCGTCCGAAACGGCGTACAGCAGGCCCAATCGGGGTTGATTGAATCAGTGAGGTAAATCCAGAAGTCAGTCTAAGAAATAAAAAAGGCGAAGGAATAGACGTATCAATAAGCTCTTAGTTCAAGGCTAAGGGCTATTTTATTGTCCGCTTGAGGGCTTTTTTATAAAGGATGATCCAAGCTAGCCTTTACTTGTTTCTTAAAATATTAGGGTGTATTAAACTTTAGAATAGATATTTAGACCTTTAAGACATATCATGAATTATACGTATTTCTGTCTCTATGCAAAGCTTTTCCACATACTTTTTAACTAAGTCAACATTGGTCAGTGCACCGGGGTGGTAATTGTTGGGAGGAAGAAGAGATGCTGGTTAAAAAAATGCTTGCTGCATTTAAAAGTAATTCAAAGGTATTAAAAATGATAAATCCGGACCCTAGCTCAACCAATATAATAACAAGAAGAACTTTCCTAAAAACATTTATCGGGGCGGCTGCAGGTTTTCACTTTTTTGGTCTTTTCTCATTAAAAAATGATACAGAGCTAGTACGTCATCAACCAGCTTTAGTTATTGCGGACGAAGTCCAATCTCCCCAGCCTCAGCCTATAATTAATAAGCCCTTTATTAATGCATTTAATCACATAGAAACCCCTACCTATGATCGTTCTGGTCAAGCAGTTCATCCGAGCGTAATCGATTTCAAAACAGAGTATGGTATTGAAACTTGGGGAGAATTCCGTTATTGGATGGTCTTTACCCCTTATCCCAACTTCAATAGTGCTTTTGAAAATCCTAGCCTTTTGGTCAGCAAGGATGGATTAACCTGGATTGACCCACCAAACATTAAAAATCCGTTAGCCCTAAAGCCGCTAGGCTCCTTAAACGGTAACTATAATTCTGACCCGGAGTTGGTTTATGACCCGGATCAAAATACATTAATCCTATACTGGCGCGAATATAGCGGGAATGTTTTTGAAAAAATTTGGGTTAAAAAAATTAGTTCCGATTATAAGCAAAGCGACAAAATCCTCTGTTTTGAAAAAGCTTGGGACTACAAAAAAACAGGTTTAGTTCTATCCCCGACGGTTTGGAGAAAAAGTGCAAATGAGTGGTATATGTGGACTACTGACGGAAATTTGACAATGCATTTATATGCTTCGACAGATGGTATAACATGGAGTTCAGGACAACCTTGTAGTGTTCCTTGGGATACATGGAATGGCGGGTATATTCCTTGGCATATTGCAGCTAAGCCTAATCCCATTAAACAAACAATTGATTTTTTAGTTGCTGGATGGCCTAAACAAGGAACGATTAAAGACTGTCAATTGCTCTATGCAACCGCACCGATGTCACAACCGAAAGAAATTACAATGCCACTTCTGGGATCATTACTTGTAGCCGGTGCCAGTGATCAATGGGACAATGGTTACATTTACCGAAGCAGTTTTGTTCTGGAACCTGGAGATGCTCCTAAATTTCGCATCTGGTATTCTGCCTGCTCGAAGGAAAAAGCTTGGCATATTGGCTATACAGAAGGAACCTTGGATAATATTACGTCAAACACTCAACAAACCTAAAGAGAGCATCGTTAACATTAACCGTATACTTATTTAAGAAATAAAAAAGGAGAGCAGCTAAGCTCTCCTTCAGCGTGTCATCATAGACACCGAAGTTAATCCACGGCGTCTATGATGTGATCCAACAATTCCCTGGTCTCCACGCCTATGTAATTATATAGTTTATCAAAAGTTTCCATGCCAACATTTTTCGCACTTCCATGATACGTCGCGGTTTGAACTGCATAACGCGGTTGCATGGAAGCAAAAATATCTACCATAATAGGATAGTTACTATACAAGTAATACACACCAACAATTTCAGCTAGAATCGCGCACACAATAATATATCCAAATATTGTTGGTTTGATTAGATCCTTCCACACACTATAAACAACCATAACGCTCTCACCTCAACGTTTAGCCTGCCCCTCCCCCCTACATCTTATACAGATACCTAGGGCACAGGAGAAGGGCCCCCACCGTTTTGAACGATGAGGGGAACGAATGTAAATAGAGGATGTATATAGAAAGTCAATAGACAATACATGCCAGCTTATGAACTCAGCACATGGATATAATAAGACCCAGAATAGTAAATAAACGTCTTGAAGAAATAAAACCGCCAACTTGCAAGAAGTTCGTTCCATTTAAAATAAAAAAAGGAGAGCTCAATTGCTCTCCTTTTCTCACATCTATACGAGCCACTCAGCCTATTTATGAACTCTAATTTTTTGGCCAGGATAAATCAGATGCGGATTCTTAATGTGTGGATTCAAGGAAATCAGATGATGAACGTGTGTCCTGTGATGTCTAGCTATATGATGCAGAGTTTCACCTTTGCGTACATGATGATACATACTATAAACCCCCTCTTTTTGACTACACTCCAGATTATGCCAAAGATGATTTCTTAGTGCTTGTGCAAAAAATAAAAAAAGTCCCTCCGGCCATAAAACGGAAGGACTAAATGATGTCGACATATTATACTATATATTTACATATTTGTGTCAAATAGTATTTTGGCAATTTATTACTTCTTGATATCTTGAGCAAATATAAAGGGCCTAGCATTGCTACAATGATCTCAACGTTGGTATTATCATGCAGTGCAAGTTCATAAGCAGACTTTATTGAGTCAAATTCTGTTTGTCTAGTTGCTTCAGCCGAATCGAATTCCGCCTCCCACTCTGCGACCTTAGCCTCTATGATAGGGACATAGTTTGAACTCAACACCCCTGCTCCATTGTCCAGTATAAAACATGTCTATATGCACACCACAAAAACAATGAAGAAAGAGGCTTTCCAAAAGTTCAGTAAACTCATGAAAAGCCTCTAACCAGAAGCCATACCTTTATCAGGTATGGATATCCTTTATTCCATTGCGTTACCTTTTCGTTATCTTTGGGGATAGTATAGGGTTCAAGCAAGGCCTAAACCCTTGGTATACGCGGGTTTTTTGACATCTATTACATCATGCCGCCCATTCCGCCCATGCCACCCATTCCAGGCATGCCAGCAGCTCCGCCATCTTTTGATGGAATGTCGGAAACCAAACACTCAGTGGTTAGGAGCATAGCAGCGATGGAACCTGCATTTTGCAGGGCCGAACGTGTGACTTTCGCTGGGTCAACAATACCAGCGGCAATCATGTCTTCATACACTTCAGTTAGTGCATTGAAGCCAGTGCCTCTTGCAGAGGAACGAACTTTCTCAACGACGACAGAACCTTCGTGACCAGCGTTGTTGGCAATTTGACGGAGGGGCTCTTCGAGAGCACGACGAATGATATCAACACCCGTTTTCTCGTCACCAACTAGGTTGAGTTGATCCAGAGCGTGAACGGCATCAACCAAAGTCGTACCACCGCCGGAAACAATTCCTTCTTCAACAGCGGCACGGGTCGCAGCGAGGGCATCTTCAATGCGGAGTTTTTTCTCCTTCATTTCTGTTTCAGTTGCTGCACCGACTTGAATAACCGCAACACCGCCGGCTAATTTTGCTAAACGTTCTTGGAGCTTCTCACGATCAAAGTCTGACGTGGTATCTTCGACTTGTCTTTTAATAGCTTCTACACGTTTCTTGATGTCCTCTGTATTACCAGATCCTTCAATGAGCGTGGTTTCTTCTTTAGTGACACGAACTTGACGGGATCGTCCCAGCATATCAATGGTGGTGTTTTCCAGTTTTAAGCCAAGATCCTCAGTGATGACTGTTCCACCTGTGAGTACGGCAATATCTTCAAGCATCGCTTTACGGCGATCGCCAAAGCCTGGTGCTTTCACTCCAACACATACGAACGTTCCGCGAAGCTTATTGACAACGAGGGTTGCCAGTGCTTCCCCATCAATGTCTTCAGCAATGATCATCAATTGTCGACCCGCTTGTACTACTTTTTCCAACACTGGTAAGACATCTTGAATTGCACTAATCTTCTTGTCTGTAATCAGGATGAAAGGATCATTAAGTATAGCTTCCATTTTTTCAGTATCAGTAATCATGTAAGGAGAAATATATCCGCGGTCAAATTGCATTCCTTCAACCACTTCGAGTTCGGTCGTCATACCTTTAGCTTCTTCAACCGTGATTACGCCGTCTTTACCGACTTTCTCCATGGCCTGAGCAATAAGTTGGCCAATATTATTGTCGCTGGCAGAGATCGAGGCTACTTGAGCAATGGCCTCACTTGTCTCAACGAGTTTTGCATTAGCTTTGATGTCTGCAACAACAGCTTCGACTGCTAGCTCAATCCCACGCTTAATGCCCATTGGATTTGCACCAGCTGCGACATTCTTAAGACCTTCACGAATGATGGCTTGTGCCAAAACAGTCGCCGTCGTTGTCCCGTCTCCGGCCACATCATTAGTTTTGGTAGCCACTTCTTTAACAAGTTGTGCTCCCATATTTTCAAACGGATCTTCTAATTCGATGTCACGGGCAATTGTTACACCGTCGTTCGTAATCAGAGGAGATCCGAATTTTTTGTCAAGGACTACATTCCGACCTTTAGGTCCTAGGGTTACACGAACAGCTTCAGCAAGAGCATTGACACCACGTTCTAGAGCGTGACGTGCATCTTGATTGAAAATAATTTGTTTTGCCAACGTATATTCACTCCTTAAAATTTAAATTTAATGAACTAGCCAATAATTGCTAAAATATCTGCTTCTTTCAGGATTAAGTATTCTTCACCATCGTACTTTACTTCGGTACCTGCATATTTGGAATAAATTACACGATCACTTACTTTAACATCAAGGGCTAGGCGAGTACCCTTTTCCATTTTACCAGGACCTACAGCAACAACTTCGCCTTCTTGTGGCTTTTCCTTAGCGGTATCCGGCATTATAATTCCGCTCTTAGTTTTTTCTTCCATTGGGAGTGCTTTAATGATCACCCGGTCTGCGAGAGGTTTAATGTTCATGAAGAAAGTCCCTCCTTAATGTTTTGTTAAATATCTGTTAGCACTCGCCTCAATTGAGTGCTAACAATATATCTATAATAATATGCAAGGGGCTGCGGGAAAGCAACCCCCCATATACTCCAAAAACAAGCAAATAACTATAACTTCCTCTAGAAATCGAGTCTTTGCTTACTATTTTAGGCCCGTTAGATATTTAATACTCACAAGGCCCCCTCCCAGACGCATTCGTACTTCGTCTAACACTATAGTTACCAGATTGTTGCCCTTCTATGCATACCTATTCTTTTAAAATTAACTTTAATTGTCTCTCAGATATTTCTTCGCACATAGATCCTAACGCTTTCTGAACCGTAACATTCTGCAAATTAAGCAGATATATTTTGGTTTTGCCAATTTTTAGTTTTGGATCTGAATGCTCTCTCTCAATGAGCATAATTTCTTTTATCGTGTACCGGATAAATTCTTTTACCTGTGGAATAGATCGTCCCAGTGATTCCGTCAAGGCGGCCCTGGCCTTTGTTGACGCAACGTAGGGTAGGCGAATCTGAAGATTTCCTAAAACTCGAATCCCTTGTTCCAGATCTTGCTCTGGATGATACTCCGCTTCGTGCTTTTCATTGAGGACCCACTGTAAAAGATCATCTCCTTCACAATAAGGGTGCAGCGACTGATGAACACTTCCTGCTATTCCTATCACCTTTACATCCTTACCCCAAGCTCGAACTTTTCTTAAGAGTGAAAGAAAATCTCCATCCCCCGTAAGCAACAAAAATAGGTCAAACGTTGCCGCCCGTGTGAGCAAAATTTCCTGAGCTTCAAGCATCAACTCCAAATCAGCGGCATTATGGCGAAGTCCGGTACTAGAGTAATTGTTCTTTCCAAAGACATGACGTGTAAAGACATTCGTTTTCTCAAACGTCGTTTGTGTTCTCCAAAACTCCTCTCGGTCGAAGTTGGCGTAAAGATAGATGGCCAATAAATCTGCCTGTATATTCGTGCAATAGAACCGAATAAATTCTACTAACTCCTCTGGCGTTAATTCATACCCTCGTTCCAGTAACCCTGTCCAAATGTTTTCGTAATCTACAAATGCGATGGCTTTCAATTTGTTCACCTCACAAGCCACTTCTCTTTAATACCATCCTACGCAGAACTAAGACAAACGTGACAAGCTACCTCTAAAAAGGAGTATAAAAGGTTCGAGTTCTAGCCTGTTTTCAGATACGTCTTACAGTAATGAAGAATTGGAAGATCCTATGAAAATGTAATATTCCTTGGGATTAAATGGAAATCCCAAAACAAAGAGAGGGCTGTAACAAACTGGCAATAATTTTTGTTACAACCCCTTATATCTCATTAACTTTATAGACGACATTTGACTGACTTAACCTCACTTGAGAGTAAATTAACATCCCTGCAGAACCTTTTTTTGTACTTAAACGTTATATAGTAGTCGCTAATTATGTTTTAACGGAGTTGCACATTCACTGGCTTCCCCCTTGAGAATTTGGATTCCATGGGGAATTGCTGCAGCAATTGCGGCGAAGCATTCACGTACCGCTTTAGGACTACCTGGCATATTAATAATAAGCGTTCGTTTCCGAAGGACTGCTATCGCCCTGCTTAGCATAGCCTTAGGTGTCACTTTTAGGCTTTCCATCCGCATCACTTCAGCAATACCCGGCACCATCCGATCTGCCACTGCTAACGTGGCCTCTGGCGTGACATCGCGCATTGAAAATCCTGTTCCACCCGTTGTCAAGATCAAATCTAAGCAAAGTTCATCAGCCCATTGGCGCATCGTTTCTTCAAGCTTAGTTTGGTCGTCTGGGAGCACAACATATTCAATAACCTCCCCGCCGATGCCCTCAACAAGCTTAGCAAGAGTTGGGCCGGATAGATCCTCCCGTTCTCCACGCGAACCCTTGTCACTTGCTGTAATCACTCCCACTCGAAGCATTAATCCATCACCTCGATGCTATCTCCAACGCGAACAGGTCCACCTTCCAACAACCGAATAAAGATTCCCTCTTTCGGCATTACACAGTCCCCAGCCTGGTAAAAGATCGCGCATTTCGTATGGCACTCCTTGCCAATTTGTGTGACCTCCCCAACACTTGTTTCCCCAATCTTAAGCTTTGTTCCAATAGGAAGAGTGAATAATTCGATTCCTTCAGTCGTCAAGTTCTCCGCAAAATCTCCCGGTCCTACATTTAATCCTTTATCCTGCATAGTTTTGATACTCTCCATCGCTAGTAAGCTAACCATGCGATGCCAATCCCCTCCATGGGCATCTCCTTCAAGGCCAAAGTTAACTTTTAGAATCCCTTCACCTACATTTTTCTTGCGCATACCTTTTCGTTCACTTGTGCAAACAGCAATTATTTTACCCATGTTAATACCTTCTTTCATTCAAAACTATTCTACTTTCCTACTAGTTCTTTTAACATAAAACCTTATCGCGACTTATGCAGTTAATCATAGATAAGAAATTACAAAGTTATACTAAACTATTTAGTTGAACTTGATCGATCATCGAATAAAATGGCCACTTTTACCCCCCGATTTTTCCACGAGATAGATTTCTCCGATTGTCATTGTTTTATCGATCGCTTTACACATATCATAGATTGTTAAAGCTGCAACACTTACAGCCGTTAGGGCTTCCATCTCCACGCCAGTCTTTCCATGAACCTTCACACGGGCTTCAATCTCTACCTCACCCGGTTCAATAAGCTTGAACTTAAGTTTCGCCCCCGTAATCGCCAACGGGTGACACATAGGAATTAACTGAGACGTTTGCTTTGCTGCCATGATCCCCGCAACTTGGGCCACTGCCAATACGTCTCCTTTAGCGATTTGGCCTGATCGAATACGCTCCAATGTATCCGGCTTCATCAGCACTTTTCCATGAGCAACCGCGATACGGGCTGTTTCAGCCTTGTCACTGACGTCCACCATACGAGCGCGTCCTTCTTCATCAAAATGCGTTAAATCCATGCTTCACCCTCCGATTTGTGACATTACGCGTTCACCTTGCCATGCTTCGTCATTCATATGATGCTCCGCTGGTTTATGCCATATTGCCTTTGCAAAGCGATCGAGGATCATTGCATCCGTGCTTCCATTTCGCAAACTTGTTCGCAAATCCACTTCATGTTTGCTATGTAAACAAGGTCTAAGCTTTCCGTCTGCTGTTAATCGCACACGGTTGCACGTACCACAAAAATGGCGGCTCATGGCACTAATAAAACCGATACTTCCTTTAAAACCATTTGGACGGAAATATTCCGCAGGCCCTCCACCAGTAATGTCTTGTGTTGGATGGTATTCCTGGATTTCTAAAAGTTCTTTCATTTCCTGGATGGAGACAAAATCGTTTCGATGCTCTGAACTAATTCCAATCGGCATAAGTTCGATGAAACGAATATGAAGCGGATATTGTTTAGCTAACGTCAAGAAGTTCGGTAACTCGTCCGTATTAAACCCACGAACAACTACCACATTAATTTTAACAGGATTGAGACCCGCTTCAAGCGAACGAAAAATCCCTTGGATTACACTGGATACATCACCCCCACGGGCATTATCACGAAAACGTTCCGGATCCATCGTATCTAAACTGATATTGACGCGGTGTACTCCAGCAGCTTTCAGATCGAAGGCCATTTCCGGAAGTAGCATACCGTTGGTTGTCAGCATGAGATCCTCAACCCCTGGAAGTTGAGCTCCCTCACGTAAAAAGTCTAAAATTCCTTTCCGAACTAATGGTTCTCCCCCCGTTATACGAAAACGGCGAAATCCTAATTGTATACTTATCTTCATGAGCCGCAGTATTTCTTCAAACGAAAGAATGGAGTCATGTGGCATCCACTGTATTCCTTCCACTGGCATACAGTATTTACAGCGTAAATTACAACGATCCGTCACTGAGATTCGTAGATAGTCAATTTGTCTAAGAAATTGATCCTGCATTGCGACGCCTCATTTCAAGATTAAATTTTTGCAAATAAAAAAACCCGCGGTCTGTAAACAACCGGGGAATTTTATTCCACCTGCCGACAGACTCCTTTCCAACAGGAGATATTACAGTTTCCCATAATACCCGAGTGCCTTTAAGACACCAGTCTGGTCACCATAGCTTATGCGTTAGGGGATCCAGTTTCGGAGCGATGACGATTCAATTTAATCTGTTAATGATTAATTCGTTATAAAGAGCGGAATTCCTTTTTCTATTCAAATACATTTTATCTTTTTATTAAAAAACAATTCAGGTTCCTCTGAAAATATTGTAAACTAGAAGAAAGAAATGTTTATGGGAGGTTTATATGCCAAACGAAACGGTTACCCTTTCCATTCTTAAAGCAAACGGGCCACTACTCGAAAATATGGAAGACGCAGTAGTTCGAGAAGTTCCCTTAACCATTCACTACAACCGTGAAGAGATTGCGACGCTTTTATGCTCCCCTTCCCAAACTGAAGAACTCACCCTCGGATTTTTACTGAATGAAGGATTTATCCGTGTACCTGAAGACGTCTATGAGCTGCGCCACGATCCTTTAGACCACTTGGTTTGGGTGGAAGGAAAACCATGTCTGTTGCAAAAAGAACTCATGAGCAAACGATTTGTTTCCGCCTGTTGTGGCAAAAGTAGAGCCTCCTTTTGCTTTGCAAATGATGTCCTGATGGTTAAACCGCTTACATCGAACCTACGCATACCACTCCAGGTAGCCTATGATTATGCTAAGTTTTTGCAGTCCTATCTTCCGCTCTTTCAAGAAACCGGCGGAATACACAGTGGCGGAGTGGGCTCTCAGGGCAATGTACTCCTAACAAGCTATGATATCGGCAGACATAATGTCTTTGATAAACTTAGTGGCAAGGCCTTTCAATCAAACTTAAATCTTGAAAACCATGTAATTTTCTTCAGTGGCCGAGTCTCTTCCGAAATACTACTCAAAGTTGCCAAAATGAAGGTGCCCATTCTCATTGCCCGTGGTGCACCTACGGACATGGCCCTCTCTCAAGCTACCGCTCTAAATATCACCGTTGTGGGGTTTGCCAGAGAGCAACGCCTTAATATTTATACCTGCCCTGAGCGAATTCTTCGCTGATAATTTCGCTTTTCACGGTTTGAAGTCGAATCTCGCTTAGGTACCTAAACGAGTCCAGTTAATAAGCACATTGAGTTTAATAGTCATTTGATGTAAGTGTCCTTTTTCGTTTAAGGATAGCAGTCCATTCTTCAGGTGTATTCACGTTACAGAAGACGTCGCTCAAATTTGAAAAGGCTTCTAGTTCCGTTTCTCCCACATATTTCACTGAACAAGCTTGATAAAAATCAATAATCTTGAGGCAACCTGCCTCGAGATTATTTTTGATTGCGGGAAGGCAACGTCGATGATAAAAGGCGTGTAGTGGGTGGAGGCCGAATTGAAGCCGTGGAACAACAACATCATACTCCGGAATCCATTTTGCCAAAAAGCGGATGGGATCTACTTCTAAAAATGGCATATCACAGGCCACGAAAAAAACCTTATCATAGGTCGCCGCTTTTAAACCCTGATAAAGACCTTCTAAAGGGCCTCGGCCAAGAATCTCATCTAAAATGACCGGTACTTCATAGCCTGCATACAGTTCAGGCTTATTGCTGCTAATCAAAACTTCTGCAAATACTCCTTGTAAGACAGTTAAACTCCGCTCCACTAAAGGCTTGCCCTCCAGTTCAAGGAAGGCCTTATCTTTATTCATTCGTGAGCTTTTCCCACCGGCTAATAAAATCCCGGTAGCGTTCAACATTGGAAGTTGCTCCTTGGGTTTCTGTAGTGACTTAGTAATTTTTGAAGACCTCCTCGTATTCAGCAGACGAGAAGCGTGTCCGAATCCGTTCTTAATAATAGTTACGGGACTCTGATCGCATCGGTCACTTTTCATTTTTCATATACCTTAATGTACCACATCAAACTTTTACTGTCACATTAGTAATCTTGAATAGCTCATGATACGATCGACCTGCTCTCTCCTCCTCAGGCATTTGCGTCTCTCGTATGGAAGACACCTCAGGCAGGAAAAGTGGGAATGATCTATTTAATTTACACTTCTATCGTTTAGTTATATAATGATATTAATACTTAACTGGACAAGTATTAATGCCCACTCAACTAAATACGTCGTTTGCTAGGGGTGCCCTTCGGGGCTGAGATGAGGAAACTCGATCCCTTTGAACCTGATCTGGGTAATACCAGCGGAGGAAAGCTAATCGTTTTACTTATATTTAGGAATATAAATGAGAACTGCTTACCGCAGTTCTCATTTTTTTTATAGTTTAAGCCCTCCCTGGTACCATGGCAGTAAGACGGGAACCACAGTAAACACGTACGTGATCAAGTGAAAGGAAGGCTGTTCCATGCAAATTGTTCCACCCATTCGCCTGCTCAAGCACAGGTTGCTGTAAAGGATGGCACAGATTACATCGGAGTAGGACCTTCATTTGCCACCCATACCAAAATCGATGTGTGTGATCCAGTAGGACTGGACTATTTAGACTACGTCGTCAAGAATTTGGAGATCCCGTTCGTCGCAATTGGCGGCATCAAGGAGCACAATCTGGCCGAAGTTGTTAAGGCGGGAGCTCGGACCATTGCCTTGTCACCGAGATTGTGGGCAATCTAGACATTCCGGGTAAGATAAAGAGTTTACAACGTATTATGGAGACACAGACCTATTCGCAATATGAAGCATATAGAAAGAGTGTGATTTGATGAGTACACAGATGGAACAAGCCAAAAACGGGGTCATCACAGCGGCAATGCAAACAGTCGCCGCGAAAGAAGGGCTGACGGCTGAGGAAATTAGACTTCGAGTAGCGGCGGGCAGTATTGTCATCCCAGCTAACCACAATCACACCTCTTTAAGTCCGGAGGGTGTTGGCTTGGGACTGAAGACAAAGATTAATGTCAATTTGGGTATCTCCCCAGATTGTGCCAACCTCGACAGTGAACTGGCCAAAGTACGCATGGCTCTGGACATGAAAGCTGAAGCGATTATGGATCTCAGCAACTACGGTAAAACCGTTGAATTTCGCCACCGGCTCATCGAAATGTCCCCAGCTATGATCGGTTCGGTTCCTATGTATGATGCCCTTGGTTACTTGGACAAAAAATTGGAAGACATTACACCCCAAGAGTTCTTAGCTGTGGTAGCACAGCACGCCCGAGACGGTGTAGATTTTGTAACAATCCACGCCGGCATCAACCAAGAAACCGCCCAGCACTTCCGACAGACCTCCCGCGTCACCAACATTGTCTCCCGGGGTGGTTCCCTACTGTATGCCTGGATGGAATTAACCGGGAAGGAAAACCCTTTTTATGAGTATTTTGATGATCTTCTAGATATATGCGCAGAATACGACGTTACCTTGAGCCTAGGGGATGCTTGCCGTCCTGGTAGTATCGGGGATGCTACAGACGGAGCTCAAATTTCCGAATTGATTGTCCTTGGAGAACTAACTCAGAAGGCTTGGAAACGCAATGTTCAAGTCATGATTGAAGGACCTGGCCACGTTCCCTTGAACGAAGTTGTAGCAAATGTCCAGATAGCGAAAAAGCTATGCCACGGTGCACCCTTTTATATCTTGGGACCGTTGGTCACGGATGTTGCGCCAGGTTACGATCACATCACCAGTGCTATAGGTGGAGCTTTAGCCGCCTCCGCAGGAGCGGATTTCCTCTGCTATGTGACACCAGCTGAGCACCTTCGTCTACCTACTTTGGACGACGTGCGTGAAGGGATCGTAGCGGCCAAGATTGCAGCTCATGCCGGAGATATCGCCAAAGGAGTACCCGGCGCTGCAGCATGGGATCGAGAGATGAGCGAGGCTAGGCAGGCTTTGGATTGGACAAAAATGTTTGACCTAGCCTTGGACCGGGAAAAACCGGAGCGTTATCGTAAAGAGTCCGCCCCCGAGCACCAAGACAGCTGCACCATGTGCGGAGAAATGTGTTCGATGCGCCTCATGAACCGCATTATGGACAAATAAGTTTATTGAACTGCGATAATACAAAAAAAATGGACCTTCATTAAAGAGAAGGCCCATTTTTTTGTATTAACTAATTTTTGAAATCTTTACCCCACAGACTTTGTACTCATAAGTCTTAGTGACTTTGTCATACGCCCCATTAGTCAAGACGTTGGTGGGGGATTTCATATAGTGCAGAGTCATGAAGACCATTCCAAGGGGTACTCGTTCCGTCAGCTTTATTTTTGTTTCCAGTTCTCCCCGACGGGATGCCACCTTGACGACTTCACCGTCTTCTAGTCCGAGCCGTTTGGCATCAGAAGGATTAATCTCTGCTAACTCTTCAGGTGAGTAATCCTCTAACCCCTTCGAATTTTGCGTGAAAACATTATAATGGGAAAGTTTACGCCCCGTATTGAGTAAGAACGGATACTCCTCATCAGGTTGTTCCCCAGGTAACTGATGGTCTACTGACACAAACAGTCCTTTACCCCTGTTGAATTTTCCTTCATGTAAGAACTTGGTTCCTGGATGTTCAGCATGCGGCACCGGCCATTGCAATCCTTGCGTACCCAAACGAGCATGGGTAATCCCTGCAAATTGGGGAGTCAGCTTCGCCACTTCCTGCATAACTTCTTCCGAAGACTGATATGGGAAGGAGTAACCCATACGGTTAGCCAATTCACAAATGATGTCCCCATCAGCCTTTGCGTTTCCAATAGGCTCGATCGCTTTATTAACCATTTGCACTCGACGTTCCGTGTTCGAGAATGTACCCGTTTTTTCTGCAAAACTAGCCCCTGGCAACACTACATCCGCCAGTTTAGCGGTCTCAGACATAAAGATTTCTTGAACTACGAGGAAGTCGAGGGCCTGCAGACCTTTACGCACATGGTTGGCATCAGCATCTGTCATCACTGGATCTTCTCCCAAAACGTACAGTGCCCGTAGATTTTTGCTGACTGCTGCGTCAAACATATCAGGAATCATAAACCCGGGATTAGGATCTAAAGGAACTCCCCAAGCGGCTTCAAATTTCGCCTTTACTTCTGGGTTTGAGACTTGTTGGTATCCTGGATATACATTTGGCAGTGCTCCCATATCACAGGCACCCTGGACATTGTTTTGTCCGCGTAAGGGGTTAACGCCTGAGCTTTCTTTACCAATATTTCCTGTGAGCATAGCTAGGTTCGCTAAACTCATGACATTATCCGTACCACAGGTGTGTTCCGTAATCCCTAGCGTATAGAAAATCTGTGCTCGTTCCGCCGTCGCATAGATTCTAGCCGCCTCCACAAGTTGTTCCACGGGAACCCCAGTTACTTTACTAACTACCTCAGGAGGGAATTTTTGAATCGTTGCTCGGAATTGTTCGAATCCTTCCGTGCGTTCCTCAATGAACGAGCGGTCTTCCCATCCGTTCGCAAGAATAATGTTCATAATCCCGTTGATCAGGGCAATGTCTGTCCCAGGACGAAGTCTTAACCAAATATCCGAATGCTCAGCAAGATCAATACACCGAGGATCAGCTACAATCAGCTTTGCGCCATTAGCTAACGCTTGCTTCATTTTGGTTCCAATCACCGGGTGAGCTTCTGTTGCGTTTGAACCAATTACAAACATAACCTTAGTATTTGGGATTTCATTAATTGAGTTAGTCATCGCTCCCGAGCCAAATGAAGTGGCCAGACCGGCCACAGTGGGAGCGTGTCAGGTCCTTGCGCAGTGGTCGATATTATTCGTACCAACCACTGCGCGCATGAATTTTTGCATCAGATAATTTTCTTCGTTCGTACAATGGGCAGAGCTTAATGCCGCAATAGCATTAGGGCCACTCTCTTCTTTAATCTCACGGAACTTGGTGGCGATTAAATCTAAGGCCTCATCCCATTCTGCAGGGACTAACACTCCATCTTTCCGAATCAAAGGGGTCGTCAAGCGATTAGAACTATAAATCATATCCATCCCGAACCGACCTTTGACACATAAGGCTTTTCCGTTGACTGGTGCATCGGGATTCGATGTCACTCCAATAACTTTTCCGTCTTTAACATTTAGGTCGAAGTTACAGCCTACCCCACAAAATGGGCAAGTGGTTTGGACTTTCGACACTTCCCAGGGGCGTCCCTTACCGGCCATTTGCTTTTCAGTCAGGGCTCCTACTGGACAGACTGAGACACATGAACCACAGAAATCACAATCAGATTCGTGATAGGGGAGATTGAATGCCGGACCCACTTGGGTATCGAAGCCACGGAAGGAAAAGTCCAGAATGCTTTTCCCCTGAATTTCAGTACACGCTTTAATACATTTTCCACACAAGATACATTTATTAGGATCCCTTAAAATGAAAGGATTCCCGCTATCAATGGGAAGATTACGTTTCTCCCCTTGATAAACCTCACCTGTTACACCATATTCATAGGCATACTCAGCTAAAGAACAGTCTCCCATCTTCTGGCAGGTCATACAATCTAACGGATGATTCGCTACCAATAACTCTAAGACCGTTTTGCGTGCATTGCGAACTTTTGTAGTTTGTGTTTCTACCTTCATCCCTTGTGTTGTTTGAGTGACGCAAGACGGGGGAAGATTTCGCATGCCTTCGATTTGAACTACACACAAACGGCAAGCGCCAGCAGAAGTAAGCTCCGGGGCATGACACAAAGTTGGAATTGGAATATTGTTCATTCGACAGGCTTCAAGGACAGTCGTTCCCTTGGGAACGCTAACTTCACGTCCATCAATTTTTATTGTAAGCCACTCCAAAAGTTTTCACTCCTCTCAGTTTGTCCATCCCATATGGGATTAGGTTCACGACCTTATTAGGCTCGGCTAACAGCACCAAATTTGCATTTTTCAATACATGTTCCACATTTGATGCATTCCTCTTCTTTAATCTTATACGATGTCTTCTTATCTCCCGAAATACAATTAGCTGGACAGTTTTTAGCACAGAGTCCACATTTCTTACACTTTTCCTCATCAATTGTATAGCTCAGTAAAGCTGAGCATACATGTGCTGGACATTTATGCTCTAGAATGTGCGCCTCAAACTCATGTCTAAAATATTTAAGAGTTGCCAGTACCGGATTTGGTGCGTTTTGACCCAATCCACAAAGGGATGTTTCCTTGATGGTTAGAGCAAGATTCTCTAATATGTCGAGATCTTCCGGTTTTCCTTCCCCCTTGGCGATTTTATCCAGAATATCGTACATCCGTTTATTTCCTTCTCGGCATGGGGTACATTTTCCACAAGACTCTTTCTGGGAAAAATTAACAAAGAAACGTGCGATATCCACCATACAGGTGGTCTCGTCCATGATCACAAGACCGCCCGAACCAACCATGGCCCCGGCATTCGTTAAAGTATCATAATCCACTGCAAGGTCAAGCATGTTCTCAGGCAAACACCCACCTGAAGGTCCTCCAATTTGCACTGCCTTAAAGGCCTTACCGCTCTGAATTCCATCCCCAATATCAAAGATGATCTCCCGCAGCGTCGTTCCCATAGGAACTTCCACCAGGCCCGTATTATTGACTTTCCCAGTCAGGGCAAAGATTTTCGTACCTTTACTTTTCTCAGTTCCGAACTGGGCATACCATTCCGCCCCGTTACGCAAAATATGAGGAATATTCGACCAGGTTTCCACGTTATTAATATTGGTTGGTTTGCCCCATAGTCCACTAACAGCGGGAAAGGGTGGTCTTACACGCGGCATTCCACGTTTTCCTTCAATTGATGCCATCAAAGCGGTTTCTTCCCCACAAACGAAGGCTCCTGCCCCGGCAAAAACTTTTAAGTGAAAGTTAAAGCCCGAGTTCAAAATATTATCTCCAAGGAAGCCTGCTTCCTCCGCTTGCTTAATTGCTATTCCAAGGTGCTTAATTGCCAATGGATATTCTGCACGACAATAAACATATCCTTCGTCTGCCCCGATTGCATAGGCACCGATGAGCATTCCCTCGATCACGGAATGCGGATCCCCCTCAAGCACGCTGCGGTCCATAAACGCCCCAGGATCTCCTTCGTCAGCATTACATATAATATACTTCTTATCGTTTGGTGTTTGACGGCAAAAACCCCACTTCAACCCCGTTGGAAAACCGGCACCACCGCGCCCGCGGAGTCCCGCTTTCTTAACTTCTTCAATCACATCATCGGGGGACATCTCCGCGAGAGCCTTTTGTAAACCTTTGTACCCTTCTCGTGTGGTATAGTCTTCAATCTTCTGGGGATCAATAACTCCGCAATTTTGAAGAACAATTCGGTGTTGCTTCGCAAAAAAACGGATATCGGATAAAGTACTTACTGGTTTTTGAGTTTCTTGATCTAAAAGTAGAAGGCGTTCAACTCGTTCGCCTTTCATAATATCCTGAGCTACGATTTCCGCAACATCTTCCCCTGTTACACGGGTATATAATATATGCTGTGGCTCAATAACGAGCGTCGGTCCTTTTTCACAAAACCCTTGACACCCTGTACCAACGATGCTTACGGTTTCTTCAAGTCCTTGCCGCTTGATCTCCTCTTTCAAGATATCGATGATCGGAAGTGCTCCCGAAGATGCACAACCCGTCCCTGCACAAACTAGAATCCGTTGGTTCTCAGCCATCACTTTATCCCCCTACTCGTATTTGGCCAATATCCCGGCAATGCTCTCCGGTAATAATCGTCCATGAACCTCATTATTAATAGATATCACCGGTGCCAGACCACACGCTCCTATGCAAGCCACGATTTCCAAGGTATATCGCCCATCTTCCGTCGTCGCACCATCTTTAATCTTCAACTCTTTTTCTATGGTTTCCAATACCTTGGCTCCGCCACGAACATGGCAAGCGGTTCCCAAACATACATTAATCAGATTTCGTCCCACTGGAGTGAGCCGGAACTGGGCGTAAAATGTAACCACGCCATAGATCCTAGCTAACGGGATACGTGTCGTTTTACTAATGCGTTTAAGAACATGAGCGGGTAAATACCCATATACTTCTTGGGCTCCTTGCAAGATAGGGATGAGAGGGCCGTTCTCATGTCGATACTTGATAATAATTTCATCCAACATAATTTGCTTTGGGTCTACTAATTCCTCACACGCTGTGCTCAAATAAATCCCCCCTACTAATTCCTGTCGTTCTAAAAATTGTATACTTCATTTTCTGTGATCAACATGGTCATTTTGGCATCATGCTTGTCAATGGGTACCTGTGCAATAATTTGACATTCAAAGGCAATTGCAATTCTGGGTGCTTTGGGATCCATGAGCATGAAAAAGCGATCATAGTAGCCGCCCCCATACCCTAGACGATTCCCCAGCAGATCAAATCCCGCGCCAGGCACGATGACTAAATCTATTTCTGAGGGGCCCACTTGACCAAGCTGCAATTTAGGCTCCCGAATCCCCCAAAGCCCTGGTTCAATATCTACCGCTAGATTGCTTACCTCGATTGGAAGCAAGATCCCATGGGGTGCACAACGGGGTAATATAAGCTTCTTTCCACACGCAAGCGTTTCCTCCGCCAAGGCCGTCGTCTCTACTTCATCTCGAAAGTTAAGAAATAACATCACTGTTTGCGCCTGATGAAACTCCGGTAAATTCTGAAGTTTTTGTTGAATTATCCGGCTTTTGCCTTTTCTTTCCAACTCTCCTAATTTGGCCCGCTGAGAGAGACACGCTTTGCGCACCTCGGCCTTTATAGACTGTTTATCTTCACTCATGTCAGTACTACCCCTTTGTAAAGATCGCTTATTAAGAACATTCGATTAGCAACGTAAATTTCCTGCTTATAATTTAAATTTTCTATAAACTCATATAATTCGCGAAATCATCCAATAATTCTTGCGGATAAGATAATTATAGACAAACCACTTAGCATTTCAACTCACAGATTTATCCACACTTTAAATCTAGTCATTACGCCATGTTCCTAACTTATCCACATTATCCACATGACCTGTGGACAATATTATCCCAAAACGAATAAGTCGGTTGAAAAGCGCTAAACCGCTTCAATGAGTTATCTACAGACTTATCCACATTATCCACAACTCCATCTTATCCACAGAACAAACCCTTCTTTATCCGGCAAAATGGTTCAAGATGCAATGAAACGAAGCCTGGAAATCCAATTCCTCGCTTCGTTTCGTTGCAGAATGTCTGTTTTATATTAATTCGGACATGTTTACTATTTAGTTTATTAATTACTTTAATTTACGTTTCGTTTCTAGGCATTACGTTAGATTCAGACCAGGAACCGCGTTAAGTGTCCAAGGAGCGAAATCCCCGGCTAAATAATGGTAATACCCCGCTATAGCGATCATAGCCCCGTTATCCGTGCAAAAAATCGGGGGCGGGTAAACTAAACGGATGCTTCGCTGAGATAACTCATAATCTAACGTTTCACGCAATAAACGGTTCGCTGCAACTCCCCCTGCAAGCAGTAGAGTTTTGACCCCAGTCTGCTGGATAGCCATCAATGTTTTTCTCACTAGTACGTCTACCACTGATTGTTGAAACGATGCAGCAAGATCTGGAACACTGAGGGTTTCTCCTCGCATACGTGCCGTATTCAAGGTGTTTAAAACAGCAGATTTCATGCCACTGAAGCTAAAATCTAAACTGGTCGGCTCTAACATGGCTCGCGGAAACTTAAACGCTTGCTCATCCCCTTCCAGAGCAACCTTTTGAATTTGGGGCCCTCCAGGATAGCCTAAACCTAAGGTGCGGGCCACTTTATCGAGTGCCTCACCAGCGGCATCATCTCGGGTGTGTCCTAAAACTTGGTACTGACCGTGAGCTTTAAATAGAATTAAATGAGTATGTCCTCCCGAAACCAACAGAGCCAAGAATGGAAATTCTAAATCCTGATGATGCAAGAAATTGGCATAAATATGTCCTTCCAAGTGATTGATGCCAATCAGTGGGATTCCCGCTGCATACGCCATAGCCTTCGCTCCAGAAACCCCCACTAAAAGAGATCCGACAAGTCCAGGACCATAGGTTACCGCAATGGCCGATAAATCAGTAAAACCGACCTTTGCTTCGTCCAAGGCTTGTTGCACGACCGGTTGAAGATGAAGACTATGTTCTCGAGAAGCGATCTCTGGTACAACTCCGCCATATTTCTGATGTGTCGCAATTTGGGACGAAATGACATGACTAAGCAAATCCGTTCCGTTCACTAAAACAGCAGCTGAAGTCTCATCACAGCTTGTTTCAATTCCTAAAATTACGACCTTATCTTTCGGATCTCCTGTCAAGTTGCCTTCACTTCCATTTCCGTTCCTAATTCAGCCCACATAATCATCGCATCCTCCTGGGTATCCGCGTAGTATCCCTTGCGAACCCCAGCTGCAATAAAGCCCAACCGCTTGTATAAAGACTGGGCTATATCGTTGGATACACGAACTTCTAGGGTCATTCGTTCCATACCCTGTTCCGCCATCATTTCCATGACAGAACGCATGATAAACTCCCCCCAATGTTGACCACGATGGCTCGGAGCAATGGCAATATTCGTGATATGCCCTTCATCAAGAATAAACCAAAGTCCCATGTACCCGATCACAAGACCGTCAAACTCTAAACAGAAATAACGCGCATACTCGTTCTCTTTAAGCTCAGTCTTAAAAGCTTGCAAAGACCATGGGGTAGAGAAAGAAGCATACTCGATTTCCAAGATGGCCTGGAGATCGTTTATCTGCATAGGACGCACAATCCCTTTATTCATGCCCCTCTCTCCTCCGGGCTTCCTCTTTCTTAGCCCAATTAACCTCTGCCTCAGAATAGCGAATGTAGTAGGGTTCAACCCGTTCCCCTACGCTCGTTTCTTGCCAACGCAGCCATACCGCTTTTACTGCATAAGCACCTCGTGGTAAACATGCATACTCGGGTAAAATTACAGCTCGGTCGCCCAAGATTTCCTCGATTCGCTCCTTAGCTTTTACCACTGCATCGCCGACGAAGCATATGGGACGTTCTAGTCCCTTCAAGTGTTCTAACCATTGGTCCGTAGGTAGAGCCTGAGGAGGGGTTAAACATTCTGCCTTTTCTTCCCCACTCGTCCAACGATAACGTGCCGTGTACCACTCATTCTTGCGCGCATCTAGAATAGGAACAATGTCTTCCTCTCTCCCCGAACCTGCCCAGGCCAGGGCATCAAGAGACACCACGCCAATGAGTGGAAGATTCAACACTTGAGCTAATCCTTGTGCGGTCGCGATTCCGATCCGAATTCCAGTAAACGAACCTGGCCCTCGCACCACCCCAATCATGTCTAACTCCTGAAGAGTCCAAGCTGAGGCTGTGAGTAGTTGTTCAAGCATCGGAATAAGACGCTCCGAGTGCGTCTTTGTGGTGTGTAAAAATCCCTCAGCAGTAAGCCGTCCATCTTCAGCCAAGGCCACCGCAGTTACTTTAGTCGTCGTATCTATTGTCAAATATTTCATCGGATCCTCCGAACCCTTCCATTTTCACTTCGAATCGCATTTACTTATTAACTTCTCCACTTAATAGCTAAACTACTTGTTTATCAGTTTACTCGTCACTTGTACGCTTCCATGTGAACCACTCTCAATAAATTGGAGAGCATTATTATGATTCTAGGAAACGAACCAGGGTTCATCAAGCCTGAGCTCTAAAGGACGGCGCAAACCGACTAGTTTGCGAGCATTGTCCTGCCCCCTTAGCGGTGCTTTTCGTGCCGGTCGTCCAATGAGTTAAATCATGTCTTTTAACCGCTGTTCCCAGTCATTGTCTTGAGCACGTAAGATAATCTCTCGTGGCATTTCTCCGCTGCCCAAGATCTCTATGTCCAAACGATCCTCCGGCAAATAATCCTTTGCAATTTCAGGCCATTCAATTAAGCAAATCGCATCCTCTACGAACGCATCTTCTACCCCGATCACTTCGACTTCTTCGGGATGTTGAAGTCGGTAAAGATCCATATGAATCAAACGAACCTTTGTCCCTGTTCCTTGAACTTGTCCTATGTACTCATGAAGAAACGTGAATGTTGGGCTGGTCATGGGGCCTGTGACCCCCAACATCTCGCCAACCCCTTGCGCGAAGGCCGTTTTTCCTGCACCCAGATCTCCAGATAGTGCTACGACATCTCCACCCCGTAAATGCCTTCCCAGTTCTTTTCCCCACGCTCGAGTTTGCTCAGCCGATAAACTCTCAACTCTATAGTCCATACTTATCTGGTTAAGAAAACTTGGACAATCCTAACCTTTTCCTTCCTTAAGAGTTTTGGCACCTTCTCCAAGTTTGCAAAAGATCTTTGAGTATCTTATGGATGACTTCCTCGAATGCAATCACTGATCGATACTTCTCTAGTTCCTACCCTTCTTTGATTAAAACCCTTCATTTGTTGATAGAGATGGGTATTGTTGTCAAACTTAGTCTATCCTGTTCGAATATAGAATTAAACCTTATTGTATTAATGTTACCCTATGCACTTTCCATGAGGGGAGGCAAGGTAATTCTTCCGAAACTATTCGTACCCCAAACTCCTAAAATAATCAGAGTAATCTCAACAGCATTAATCCACCCAACCTGCTCTCCCCTGAAAACTACCCAAAAAAACCGACACGACCGTAATAAGGTTTAAAATCGGGGCTGTTTGAGAAACGGGCAAGGTTGCATACACACAATACACTCGTTGCTTGGAGTGGCTCTAGGTATGTCTAGCACTCATGGATGCTTTCACCTAATTTAGGCTCCGGGCTTACAATTTTGCCGTCAATAATCACATAGAGCGGACGAGAGGTGATTATAAAGGGATGTTCACTCCAAATGACCAGATCTGCATCTTTCCCAACCTCAAGAGACCCTATTCGATCAGAAACACCCAGGATTTCAGCGGAATTAATCGTAATAGCCCGCAAAGCATCCTCAATGTCCATCCCTGCTTTGCACGCTAAGGCCGCACACAGCGGGAGCTGTTCAATCGGCGTGACAGAATGATCGGTCATGATCGCCACTTTTACCCCAGCTTTGGCTAGAATACCGGGAGTTTTGAAGGATTTATCTTTAAGCTCAACCTTTGAACGATTAGTGAGCAAAGGCCCGACTACCGCTGGATATCCTAACTCTGCAAGTTCCTCGGCAATCTTGTGTCCTTCCGTACAATGTTCTATTACTAGGTCAACCTCGAATTCTCGGGCAATACGAATCGCGGTCATAATATCATCCGCACGATGGGCATGGGCCCGCATAGGAATTTCGCGGTTAATCACCCTAACAAGAGTCTCTAAACCCAAATCCCGTTCTGGAACTTTATCGGGGTCTGTTTTTCCTTCCTCTAATTTATCTCGATACACCTGCGCATCCACTAAGGCCTGACGTAGAAGTGCTGCCGTTCCCATCCGAGTCATAGGCATTTTCTTTTGCTCGCCGTAAACCATTTTGGGATTTTCCCCAAACGCCACTTTTAAACCAGCAGGATCACGGACAATCATCTTATCGACGATCTTCCCAGCCGTCTTCATAACGACCCCCGTTCCTCCAATCACATTGGCACTCCCCGGAACCGTAAACACGGCCGTCACTCCACCCAAACGAGCATCACGAAAACCCTCATCTTCTGGGTTAATTCCATCGATCGCTCGCATATCCGGTGTCACAGGATCTGTCATTTCGTTAAAGTCTTCCCCTTCCCACCGGTAAATTTCTTCGCCAATACCGACATGACAATGGGCATCGATCAACCCTGGCATCACGAGACAACCCATAGCATCGATCACGACTGTATCCGCCGGAATGTCCATGTTTAATGTCTCTCCGAGCGCCGCTATTTTTGTTCCTTCGATAAGGATAAACCCGGGAAATTCACGTCCGGTCATCGTTTTAATCTGACCGTTCTTTATCAAGAGTTTCGTTCCTACATTCATCATTGTTTCTCCTCCAGTTTAATAATAAAATTCCAACCAAAACTAAGCCTCCGCCAATCCATTGATCCCGTGTGGGAAACTCATTAAGGAAAAGAGCTGCCATAATAAACGTCATCGGCAACTCAAACGTACTGAGAATAGCCGCTTGATCCGCTCCCAGCCGCTCAATACCCACTAAAACCATGTAAAACGGTATAATCGAAGCAAATGTCGCCAACAAGAGGCCTATTTGCCAAGTTTGTGCGTTTTGCCAGGGAATACTCATTATATCTCCCTTTAAGATCAACAACAGCGCTATAGCACAAACCCACTGTGAATAACACATTGCGACCAAAGGGGATACCTTAGCTAAGACCCATTCCCCAACAAGGTTAAAAGTGGCATAGGCCATTGCTGCGCCTAAACCTAGGATGATTCCAACCCAAGCGACTCCACTCACTCCCGAGAGAACTCCGCTTGCTAGTGTGGTTCCGGCCAAGGTAAGGAATAAGGCGACCATTTCTTGCCGACTAGTCTTTTTATGCCAAATCATGACTCCAGCCGCTAAAACCAACGCCGGATAGAGATAAAGAAGTAGAATAGCCACAGAAACCGGAAGAAATTTGAGGGAGTATGCGTACAAGAGGCTCGTTCCCAAGGTCCCGACCACGCCTTGAAAGGCTAAAATCCCCAACGTCCGAAGCGAAATCCTAAATATCTCCCGCTTAAAGATCACAGCATAGAGCAGAAGAAGGATCGAGGCCATCCACGATTGTAGGGCAATCACCTGCATTGGACCGATTCCAAGTTGGTAAGCCCCCTTGACCAGGATGGACATTAAGGCGTAGCCCGTTCCTGCCGCAAGGACAGCGCCAACTCCCTGCAAACGCATTTTTTGAACGTTCAACGTTTGATAACCCTCTCTTCCATTCTTTTTCCGCATTAAAATATCATTCTACACCGCTATCGCTGTAAGCGCTAATAAAACCATTTAACATTATATCAGACTCTTTCTATTATCACAGCCTTAGGAATAATAATGAGTTTGAGTTTTCATACACTGCACATATACTGCCGGAGATAAGTTACTCTGCGGTAATCTTAAACGCCAGACACTGAAGAGGACTTTCAGCCCTAATACACAGATCACAAAAATTAAGGAAAGGGGTAACCTTCTTCCTCAAGGGAAAGGAGGTTACCCCTTTATTTCAGTCAATTTCTCATCCTTTCAAATAACCAACCACGATTTCCGCGTGATTATTTCATTCATAGCATTTGAAACCATGGTGTTGTCCCCAAAGCCAGATTATGCAGTCGTAACGTTGCTCGCTAGATCCCGCATTGATAAGCTAACTCGATCTCTCGCCTTATCAAGTCCAATCACGCGCACCTTGACAATATCCCCTACGGCGACTGCTTCCATCGGATGTTTGATAAATTTATCGCACAGCTGAGAAATATGAACAAGCCCATCCTGCTTCACTCCGATGTCAACAAATGCACCGAAGTCCACGACATTGCGCACGGTTCCCTCTAAGACCATTCCTTCGCTAAGATCTTCCATGTGCGTGACATCCCGCCGGAGTAACGGCCTCGGCAAATCTTCTCGGGGATCCCTACCCGGTCTTTGCAGAGCATCCAGAATATCGCGAACTGTCGGAACCCCAGCGCTGAACTCTTCCGCCAGCTCGTTAGCTTCTAAAATCGCCAGTTTTTTGCGCACGTCCGTAAGGTGATCACGTAAATCCTCAGAGGTGTGTCCGATCTTTTTTAGGATGTCTTCAGCGAGCTGATAGGATTCGGGATGAACAGGCGTATTTTCCAGAGGATTAATTCCATCTGGCAGGCGAATGAACCCAGCACACTGGATATACGTTTGAGCTCCCAGTCGTGGAATTTTCTTCAGCTGATCACGATGGCTGAACTTCCCATGTTCATCCCGCCAAGCCACGATATTCTTAGCAACCGCCGGCTTTAACCCTGCCACATATTGGAGTAAAGAAGCAGAGGCAGTATTTAAATCAACACCTACGACATTAACACAGGATTCCACGACCCCATTCAAGGATTCCTCTAACCGTTTGGGCTGGACATCATGCTGATATTGACCAACGCCGACGGCCTTCGGTTCGATTTTCACCAGTTCTGCCAGGGGATCTTGAAGTCGCCTGGCAATAGAAACTGCACTCCGTAAGGAAAGATCAAAGTCTGGAAATTCATCCCCTGCTATTTTTGAAGCAGAATACACAGACGCCCCAGCTTCACTGACGAGAATAAATTCAGCGGCAATCCCATCTTCGCGAATCATTTCTGCTACAACTTCTTCCGTTTCCCTGGAGGCTGTGCCATTCCCAATCGCAATAATATTGGCATTAAACTCGGCTATCGCCTTACGCATACTATGCTTGGCTTCTTCTCGTTTGTTTTGAGGTGGATGCGGATAAATTACCCCAACCTTTAGGAGCTTTCCCGTCTCATCCACCACAGCCCACTTACACCCTGTTCGGAATCCCGGATCAAGCCCCAAAACCATTTTTCCCCTAACAGGTGGCTGAAGTAAAAGCTGGCGAAGATTAGCTGCAAACACTTTGATCGCCTGTTCTTCCGCTTGCGCGGAGAGTTCGGCACGCACCTCCCGTTCAATTGAAGGCTCGATCAATCGTTTATAGGCATCAAGAGCTGCCTTTTGAACGTAAGCAGCACACGGTCCTGTTTTGACATAACGAACTTCAATCAGTCTATGTAGGGTTTCTAGCGGAGCTTCGATCTTAACAGATAGAAACTCTTCCTTCTCCCCGCGATTCAGGGCTAAAATTCGATGCGGGGGAATCTTGCGGACAGGCTCCCGATAATCATAATACATCTCAAAGGGGGAGCGTTCCTTAGCTTTCTTCGCCACTGCAGAAGCCACCACATCCGCAAGACGTAGGGTTTCTTCCCGGATTCGTTTACGAAGGGACGCATCATCTGCAAGGGTTTCCGCGATAATATCCATCGCGCCAGTCAACGCTTCCTCGGTTGAATTCACCTCTAACTCGGTGTTTAGATACTTTTCTGCCTCTGCTTGAGGGTCCGCTCTGATATACTGAACTAATAACCATGTTGCTAATGGTTCAAGACCCTTTTCTTTAGCAATCGTCGCCCGCGTCCGACGTTTCTGCTTATAAGGCCGATATAGGTCTTCAACATCCTGAAGCACGGTTGCCGCCGTAATTTGCGCCTCCAGTTCTTCCGACAGCTTTCCCTGTTCGTTAATCAGGCGTAAGACTTCCGTTTTCCGTTGATCCAAACGTCTCAAATAGTCTAAACGTTCTACGATATCGCGCAAAACATTCTCATCGAGTTCCCCAGTTGCTTCCTTACGGTAACGCGCTATAAATGGGATGGTATTTCCCCCATCCAGTAAGTTAACAGCCTCTTTGACTTGAGTTATCTTTATTCCTAGTTCATTGGCAATAACTTGATTAAATTCCAAAGGTTGATACCTCCTAAAAATCCTATTGCAAAATCGCTATTGCGGGTCTCAAACCACTTGAATAACACATTGGAAACTATTATACCATCCTTATCTCTCCGAAGAAAATCGGCTCCTGTATTATATTACCATATTTCGAATTCCTCAGGATACAAAAGCTGTGGATTGCATCTTGCAGCCCCACAGCTTAGTTTAGCCCCGACTATGACTGTTTTCTTCTTTTGCCACGCTCCATTGTTCTCGCGCTCTGTTGACAATATTTTGATTGTCTTTGGCATCCTTATGTTGAATGATTTTGGAAAAATATAAAACAGCCTTTTGATATTGCCCTAGGCGACGGCTTAACTCCCCAATCATAAACAACACGTTCAATTCAGACATCGATGTGCCGGCAAAATCCGAATGAACATAAGATGCTTCATATGCGTTGAGTGCCAGACCCATGAATCGCTTTTCTTGTTCAGCATTGTTTTCAATCCGGTAGAGCCATGCTAAGCGTAAACAAAGCCCTGCAAGAATGGCATTTTTCTCTTTTTTAATGGATGCAGCTAAAACAGCCAATTTATAAGATTCCAAAGCTTGTTGAATATCCCTTACCTGACCGAAGTTCCGCTTGATCCATTGCTTGGTGATTTGTGCATGGATGACTTCCTTGGAGCCTCTGGGAAATTGATCTGAAAACTCTTCGGAAAAGGCGAAACCACATTCTGGACAGACATTGACATAATAAAAATGAGGGTTATAATTCCCTACACGGTAGTAGGGGCAAAAGTCGGTATCGATTTGATGCGGTATTGAAAACCTCGATCGCACCCTCAGCGTAGTAAACGGCTTTCCGCAAAATATACACGTGAGTTTCTTCTCGTAAAAAGGTTCTAATGATTGCATAAGAATCCCCCTCGCGCTAAATACATAAAGCTCAGACTTAAATTCTGCCGCTTTCCGTTCTTAGATGAAGTTATTACATTAAATCGGAGCGTCTAAAAGCCTGTGCCTCAGTAAGAGACACTGATTTGTGCTTTATGTAAGTTATGCCTTTGAGTAGTTTTATTATATCAGAACCCTCAGATTATTTCAGGCAAAGATAAAGATACCATTTATAGGATTGCTGTAACCCCCTCGTTTCAAGGAAACTCACCCTTTTGTAGAGCCTAACTGTTTAAGGTCCCTAAGCAACCAAATGGCTGTAAGACCAGACGATGCAAAATCGGAAACTGGCCCCGCTAACCATACACCCGTTAGTCCCCAAAACTTCGGCAAAATTAAAAGCGTGGGAACCAAAAAAATAAGCTGACGAGACAAGCTCAAAAACAACGATTTCCGGGGCTTACCCGTTGCTTGAAAATAGTTCACAACAACCACTTGGAAACCAATAACGGGTAGCATCACTAAGAAAACTCTTAATCCAAAAGACCCGATCTGGATGAGTTCTGGGTCCTGACTAAAAAGGCTCATTATGGCGGTAGGAAATAATTCCACCATCAGAAAACCTATAACCATCACACCCGTTGCACCCATCACGGATAGCTGCAACGTCCGTTTAACTCGATCATAATTCCTGGCACCATAATTATAACCAAGAATGGGCTGAGCCCCTTGTCCAATCCCGAAAATGGGCATAAATATGAGCATAGTGATACTGTTTATAACTCCCATAGCTGCAATCGAGAGGTCTCCACCGTAATTGACCAGTGTTTGATTGAAAAGCACGGCCACGACACTGCCTACCAGCTGCATGGAGAACGGTGAAATTCCAATTGCCAGAATATCTTTGACAAAAACCCATCGAAGTTTAAGATTTCGCAATCGAATTTTAAGTAACGCCCGATTTCCGAGGAAATAAGATAACACCCAAATGGCTGTAATGAACTGGGATATAACCGTAGCAAGAGCGGAACCTGCTACGCCCAGGTGTAAACCAAAGATAAAAATCGGATTTAAGATCGTGTTTAAAACAGCACCCAAAATCATAGTGTACATGGCAACTTTTGGATTTCCCTCTGCACGAATAAAATTGTTCATGCCAAAACCGATTGTCTGGAAGACAGCGCCCCACAGCAGAACGTTAAGATATTGTTTCGCGTAGGGAAGAACTTCTGAACTCGCCCCAAAGACAACTAAAAGTGGATCCATAAATAGGAAGCCTAATACCATAATCATCAACGAAATCCCCAGCAGCAGGATAAACGCATTCCCGACAATCTGTTCCGCTTCCTCCCTTTTCTGCTGACCCAAACGTATCGAGATCACAGAGGTTGCACCAAGTCCGATCAACATTCCAAACGCCATAATGGCTAATGAGATAGGAAAGCTAATCGCAATTCCAGAAAGCGCCAAGGAGCCCACCCCTCGGCCCACAAAAATGCGATCGACGATATTATAAAGTCCATTAACCAGCATTCCGATAATTGCTGGAATGGAAAACTTAAGTAGAAGTTTTCCAACTTTTTCTTCTCCAAGTTGTTGGGAACGGTTCATTCTATCTCTCCTCCACCTAGTGTGCCAAATCTATCGAGCATATTTTTTTAGTATCTGCGTCTTAAACCAATTTCATTAGTAAATCAACCTTAAATTATTTCTTTAGCGCGATATGTAATAGCGGGGATAACATAACCTCAAAAACAAGAGCCTTTCACACATAATGAACGGGATTATGTGTGAAGGCTCTCGGGATTTTGGTATTTAGGGACGTATATCTTAGGTCCACTCCCTCGAACATGGCAGTAATCTTCTCGCTAAATCGTGCCCTTTAGAACTAGCGTATTAAAAACTGCTGAATTCGCCGCACTGCTTCCTGCATTACGCCCTCATCTTGAACCAAAGCCACCCGTACATATCCTTCGCCATGGTCTCCAAAGGCAACCCCTGGAACCACGATCACGCCCGCTTCGCGAGCCAAATCCGTTGCAAAAGCTACTGAGTCTTGGTTTGTTGGAACTGGCGCCCAGATGAACATAGAACCCTGAGGTATCGACATTTTCCAACCAGCTGAAGCACAACCCTCGATCCAGAGATCCCTTCGCCTCTGATAAGCGCTGCGATTTTCATCGATCGTGTCCTGCGCAAAGCTAAGCGCAAAGGCACCAGCCGTCAAAACTGGGCCGAATGCTCCATAATCAATATTTGATTTAAGTTGAGAGAGATTCCCTATAACATCGGCATTCCCTACTACAAACCCTAACCGAGCCCCTGCTAGATTGTACGTTTTAGAGACGGAATGGAATTCAATGCCCACTTCTTTTGCCCCCCGTGCTTGTAAAAAGCTCACAGGTCTATATCCATCGAACGCTAATTCGGAGTACGCTGCATCATGGCAGATGAGCACATCATACGCTTTGGCAAACTCTACAACCTCTTCAAAAAATGAGAGCGGGGCCACAGCTGCAGTGGGGTTATTCGGATAATTTAAGAACATGAGTTTCGCCTTACGGGCTGTATCCGGATCAATCTTCCGCAGATCCGGTAAGAAACCATTCTTCTCTAACAGAGGCACCGCAACTTTCACTCCCCCCGCTAGCAATAGACCCGCCGAATAAATTGGATATCCCGGATCGGGGATTAAGGCCAAATCACCAGGATCAATATAGGCTAGGAAAATATGAGCCAGCCCATCCTGGGATCCCATTAAGGGTAAGACCTCTGTTTCAGGATCCAACGATACCCCAAAACGTTCTTGATACCACCCTGCACATACCTTCCGAAAGTTCCCCGGTCCGCGAGTCAATGTATAGCCATATTGGGTCCCATCCAATACTGCTTGGCTGAGAACCCTGCGGATTTCTTCAGCTGGGGCTCGATCAGGACTTCCAATACTAAGATTTATTAAATGCGTTCCTGCTTTCTCCAAGTCCCTCTTCAAATTGTCCATCTCTGTAAAAACTGATGCTCCTAAACCTGCCAAACGTTTTGAGGGCATGATCCGCCCGCCTCCATTCTCCAATTTCTTGCTGTTTACTTAATAACTTAATTAAGCTATTTGTACTACCTGAACGTTAATATTTCGGTTAGTGTGTCATTTAGATGTTTCTTTCCTGGTGCGTTATTTCAAGAGTATCCACTGTCACGCTTTCTTGGTCGATTGCAGATCGGCATTTTTTGGGAGTCCTGGTTCCGCACCCCTTGATCGTTAGGATGCTACTAGCACCTTACCTCTATGAGATGACAGCCTTCCACCCTTTTCTGTATAATAACATGGACAAAATCCTTGTCAATCGCCTATCTTTCGCATAACAGAGTTCAATCTTACCTCCTGTAAACTTAATGTTTAAGTATCCTTGTTCCTTTTGACAAGAAGAGCACAAGGTTCATGCCTTTGCAACGCCCCATTTGGGAACTAACTGGGGTTAAATCAAAATATGTACATATAAATACGAGAATGGTATTATATAGAATAAACGTAGCTGAAAAGAAATGAGGCAGACTAAAATGAGTCCCTTTGATTTCTTATTAGTAGCCCATCTCCTTGGAGATTTCCCCCTGCAAACTAGTTGGATGGCGATGAACAAAGCGAACAAGTGGCTACCTCTTTTAACCCATTCTATTTTGTATACCGGAACAATAGGAATAATTTCATTCGTGGGTTTTGGTGGTTTCGCCGCATGGCAGCTTTTTATTATTTTTCTTGGTCATGTTCTCCTTGACCGCCGTACGTCCGTGGCCTGGTGGGTACAGCATATCATGCATACTGATCTCTCTAAAAACCAATGGCTAGGAATAATGGTCGATCAAGTTTTCCATGTGACCATCTTAGCTTTAATTTTGCAGGTAAAGTAAAGGAGAGTGAAACTACACCATGCACGAACTCCAGAACATAACGCCTAAGCTAAAAGAGGAACTTGCTCCTGAGCAGATGTTACGCATCATTTTTCATTACGTTTCCTTAATAGCATCGGAAAAGGATCTCGACCGACTTCTGCTACATATGGCGGATATGGGACGGGATCTAATTTTGGCGGATCGTTGTTCCTTATGGCTCTTTGACAAGGATAACCACCAGCTCTGGACCAGAGTTGCCCATGGGGTCAAAGCTTTAACCATGCCAGCTGATACAGGATTAGCTGGCTATGCCATGATGAAAAACGAAGCCATTTTCATTGAAGATGCCTATCGGGATCCACGATTTAATCCGGAAATAGATCTGAAAACTGGCTACCACACACAGTCAGTTCTGGTGATTCCGATCCTCAATCAAAATGGCGAGATCATGGGGGTGTATCAGGCGATTAATAAATTAACCCCAGATGGTGTCTTCAAACTTCAAGATATGAATCTTTTATCCCTTGCCGCTTCTTATAGTGGCAAAGCCTTAGAGTCTGCCTTACTTGATCAAGAGATTGAGCAAACTCAGAAGGAAATCATCTTTACAATGGGTGAGATTGGGGAAAGTCGTTCTAAAGAAACAGGCAACCATGTGAAACGAGTAGCAGAATACTCGAAAGTCCTCGCTCTTAATTATGGATTAAGTCCAAAAGAATCAGAGCTTATCAAAGTAGCCTCCCCTATGCATGATATTGGCAAAGTAGCCATTCCCGATGACATCTTAAAGAAACCTGGAAAGCTTTCCGATGAGGAATTCAGTATGATGCAGGCACACTCCGAAATTGGTTATGGACTCCTCAAAGAATCCAATCGCCAAATTCTTCGCTCTGCAGCAATTATTGCTCACCAACACCATGAAAAATGGAATGGTACAGGGTATCCCCAAGGCCTAAAAGGGGAAGCGATTCATATCTACGGACGAATAACCGCCATAGCCGACGTGTTTGACGCCTTAGTCAGTGATCGTTGTTATAAAAAAGCCTGGGAACTCGATCGAGTGATTAACCTCTTTAAAGAGGAACGGGGTATCCAATTCGATCCTAAACTTGTCGAGGTTTTCCTGGACTGTTTGGATGAAATTCTGGCTTTGAAAGAGGAATATGCGGATTGAGGGTTGTTGAGAAATAAAGGTCCTGTCAGGGTTATCCCTGACAGGACCTTTATTAAGTGTCTTCAAGCTCACCCTCTACTTGGTAAATTTCAACCAATTGTTCTTTTCCCTTAACTTTAATGGCGTCTAGCGCAGTTACCTTGAAAGATCCTTTTATTCGCTCATACGTTTCTTTACTGATTAAAATCTGCCCTGGCTTAGCATTAGATTCCAACCTAGCGGCTAGATTCACGGTATCCCCAATGGCAGTATAATCCAAGCGTTCATGGGAACCGATATTTCCCACGACTGCTGGTCCGGAATTGAGACCAATACCGAAACTTACCGAACGACCGTAACGTGCCAGGAGATCCTCGACCAGTTTGCCAGACTCCCTCTGCATTTGTAAGGCGGCACGAACCGCTCTTACAGGGTGGTCGTTTTGCTCAATCGGTGCACCAAAAATGGACATAACTCCATCTCCAATAAACTTGTCGATCGTTCCTTCATAGGCAAACACTGCACGAGAGCAAAGGTCCAAATATTCATTAAGAATATTAATAATATCCTCTGGTTCCATCTTTTCCGAAAGGGGGGTAAACCCGCGGATATCGACAAACATCAGCGTGATATCTTTACGGACACCGCCCACTTTAATTTCTTCCTTCGAGGACAAGATTTCTTGAACCACGGCTTTAGATACATAACGACCGAAGATCCCTGTCACTCGGCCACGTTCCTTTCGTTCTTTAAGGTATTGAGATACGACTGAAAAAATATATAAGGCAATAATAGTGAGAACAGGATATATGTAAGGAAGTAAACTATTCGACACCTTAAAAACGACGGCTTCGGCCACGGTATAAATCACCAGAAAAGCCACCATAATCAAGATCGACCATTTAGCACGCACGCGCTCCATGATGAGATAGGCTAATAACCCAAGAACAAGAATGATTAATAAGCCCACAGGTTGAGAAGCCCTTTGATAAAACTTCCCATCGAGCAGACTCTGGATAATATTAGCGTGAATCGCGACCCCATACATTTTTAACACCTTACTCGCAGGTGTATAGTACATATCGTCTAATCCGAGGGCATAGGGTCCAATCAGTACCACAGAACCGGTGAAATGTGCTGGGTTTATTTCCCCATTAAGCACTTTTTCAATCGAAATAGTCTCAATACTTTTATCCAATGGTTTTGTGGCATAGGAAAAGCAAACCTCATTTTGTGATCCAGTTGAGAGGAGAGTGTTACCCCTCAGCCAACGGTTATCTTCAGTCCAAACCAACTTACGATTCTCTGGCAATAGTAAATTTGCCAATTGCACACTAATTGCTGGGACTCGGTTTTCTTTGTCCGAAATCCCCAGCATGACTTTACGGACAACCCGATCGTCATCTGGAATAACGTTGATATGCCCTATCCGTTTAGGATCTATCGGAATCACAGGTTTTCCCATGCGTTCGATAACCGCTTGATCGTTTACTTTTCTCGTCTGAAAATCAAAGTAAACTGGGAGGTAAAAATTTGGATATTTGGCAACCACGTCTGCCAAGGCCTTATCTTCGGCCGGATTCTGACTCTTATCACTGTAATAGATATCAGGCCAAACTGCTAGAGCCCCATTGGCCAAGAGTTTGTCCGATAATTCCGCGACAATGTTGCGTGGCCAAGGCCACTTGCCGATTTTAGCAAGGCTTTCATCATCAATCGCCAAGATCTTTATCCTTGAATCGACCACTCTGGGTTCGTTCGTAACACGATCCGTCATGCTTCGTTCCGCATTATAGAGAACTTCGTTATAGTACATAGAAGCGATTACCAGGATAATAACGATCACGGCATAAATCCTTTTCAATACTCAACACACCCCTATCCTCCACAGTGGCTAACCCTTCTTTCGTGTCAAATCCTAAGGTTGCCATTCCAGTAGTCGAATGGAGTTATTAAGCTGATCTACTATTAAAAGGTTGCCCTCCTTATTAAGCTTGACAGCAAAAGGGTCATCAAACTGGACTTGTTCCGGGAACCCGTTTTGCTTGCCATGCACACCATTACCCGCTAACGTCTTGACCTCTCCTGCTTTGCTGATTTGTCTTAGACGATGGTTGTAAGTATCAGCCACATACACGGTTCCATCAGAGGAAACGGCGATACCACTCGGAAAGTTAAATTTGGCGGTCACCCCAGGACCATCCTGGAAACCTCCTTTGAAATAAGTAGTGTCTACTATCGGAGTTGTCCCAGATCCGGCAAGGGTCGTTACTTCACCCTGCGAGGAAACCATCCGAATCCTTTGGTTCCCTGTATCTGCCACATACAAGTAGCCATTTGGTCCTAAAGCGAGACCAGAAGGTTCGTTAAATTGTGCCTTTTCCCCAAGTCCGTCCGCATACCCACCAAAGAGCCAATTCTGTCTTGTTACATATCCACCGCCTGCTAAAACACTCCAAGTTCCATTTTTATCAACTCGCAAGATTCGATGATTCAGGGTCTCCGTGACATAGATTTCTCCCTCGTTCCCCACGACAAGATCGGATGGGGAATTTAACCCCTTTACCAACGTTTTAACAAGACCAGACTTATCAATCATTCGAATTGCACCATTAGCAGAATCGGCCACAAAAATTGTTCCGTCCTGATCCACGACTAGACCCTTTGGTTGATTAAACATCGCCTGCGATGCTGGGCCGTCGAGAAAACCTCCTACAGGCATACCATAATCATCTTTACCAGTGGCAACACCCGCTACGGTTAAGACACTCCCACCTGATATAGCACGAATTCTGTGATTTTGGGTATCAGAAACATACACCGTTCCATCGTTTCCTCGCGCAATTCCTGAAGGCATCGCAAATTCAGCCACCTGGTTTTGACCGTCAATATAGCCGAGGTTGCCCGAACCAGCAAAGGTCTGCACCAGCGGCTTGTTAGCGATAGATTGTCCATAGTTCAAAATGTAGCTAACGGAGGTAATCGTTTTATCTGAGATAACACTTGACCCGCCTAGGGCTGTAACAGTCGTGCCATTATCAATTCCCTTTTGGTTGCGATTCCAGTATCTCATAAGCAGATCGATCGTTTCCTGCGGCATGGAGTCATTAACCAAAACAAGAGGAGCCTGTTCTTGGGCAGCTAGTACCGCGCCTGTAAGTGCATCCGGGAAATTTTCTCCAGATGCTAAATAAATATGCGAAATAGGAAGCCCTCGTCCATCGTTTTGCCATGATGAGTCAAAATTAGTTTCAAGGTCATTGATTTTCTCCATAGTGCCATAGCGGTTATCCCCACTCGTACGGTTTACGCCGTCCAGGGCAATCCGTTTAACTTGAGATTGAAGCTGGTTCAGACTCTCCTCCGATATAACGGCCGTTCCACCAATCACGTGAAATGATTGCTTTAAAGCATCGGTATTGTCAGGTATTGAATTGAAATAGTTAATGATAGAATCCGGTATAGGGCCCTTGGAAGGCAATAAAATCAAAGGTATTCCGCCAATAGTCGCCGGAATAGTCTGACCGTTCGTCTTAAGATAATTGGACTTTTCGACGCTGATGTACCCTGTTGTCGCTGCGAGCACTGAAGCTGATAAGGCATCCGGGAAATTGTCGCCCTGAACAAGATAAAATTCAGACCCGCTATGCTTAAGTTCCTTGGCAATAGCCAAAGCTGTCTCATAGCGATCATTCCCGGCGATTCTATGGATGTTTTCTGTATTAAAGCCTAAGTTTGCCAAAGCGGTGACAAAACTATCGGGAACAGCGACCGAACCCCCTAGAATGTAAATATTGCCTTTTTTATTGAGATGCTCGTTTATGTATGTTAAAGCTTCCAGGCTTAATTCTGGCGTACTATCTAATAAGAGAAGAGGACCTTTTTTTTGATGAGCTAAAGGTACACCAGCTAAAGCATCTGGAAAATTATTGCCGGTGGTGAGAACAACATTGTCAACCATTCCAGGGAACTTTGAAGCGATTTGCACCATAGTTTGAAAGCGGCTGTTGCCGGATAACCGTTCGATATGATCAGATGGTTGGCTCGCTGTGACTAGACTGGGTTGTACGCCCCAAGAAACAAAGATACTGACCAACAGACTCAAAGCCTTAATATAAGAGCGCCTCTTCACTAGAATATCCCTCCAAATATATGTTTTAACTAGGATATTCTCTATAAAACTGTAAATTCCTTTCAAACAATTTCATAAAAGTTAAACTTTTGCAAAAATAAAGAACTAAACCGAATTTTAATAAAATTGTTATTTTATGAGTTTGAATCCATTAAAAACCCTATTCCTTATTATCCTACAGACAAGGCTTGATATAAAAATACTTCATTAGAATTCATAAAAATATATGTATAATTCCATAGACAGACCCCTATAAATAACCAAACACCAAAACGTTACATTTAGTCAGTCGTATATAAAAAAATGAAGTCATATCACAAAATCATGATTGCTGCTAAAACGTCTCTAAAATTCGTGCAGAAGACCTTGAATGAAGTGCGTCACACGATGGTGTCGCGACCTTACTATAGTTCTAAGTACAAACTATACTATCATTCCAGCACTATTGAGTGGAGCTATACAGAGAGCAAAAAACGAAGCGGTGAAGTGGTTACTGGTGAACGTAGGATGTACCTTCTTCTCTTCTATAATGACCAAAAGGCTACTGATGACAAAATCGAATTCAATGACTTGCTTGACACTCTGGAAATGGAGCTAATGTCTAAAAAAAGAAATCCACATCATGAAAGGCTTTATTCCAAATACTATGAAATCAAGGAAACTCCCGTTCGTGGAATTACCTTGATCCACAAGCAGGAGGCAATCGAAACGGTGAAGAAAAATTTCGGTTACTTTACCTTGGTTTCGAATGCCGTTAAGAATCCATTAGATGCACTGGAATCTACCGTTCGAAAGATGTGATTGAGAAAGCTTTTGGCAATCTAAAGGAACGTTTGAACATGCGACGCACATCGGTATCTTCGTCTGAAAATCTTGAAGGTAAGCTTTTCGTGCAATTCATTGCCTTGATCTACCTTTCATATATCAAGAAAGTGATGTCTGAAAAAGATTTGCAAAAAAAATACACGACCTAGAGCTGTTGGATGATCTGGATGTCATAGAACGTTATGAGCAATCTGGGAAAAGACATCGACTAGGCGAAATGACAAAGAAGCAAACCGAACTTTATACTGCCCTTGGCGTGAACCCACCTTCATAGGTATAAAAACTCGGGAATTCAGGTTATATATTTACGTCCTCAAAGGCCACCCTGTAGGGGTGACCTTTGAGGACGTAAATACATAAACCCACCCAACCATTGCAGGTTCAATCATCAATCTTGTTCCCAAATTCATCATAGTAAGGTTCCTTTTGAAAATCTTCCATTGGCAAATGTGCCAATAAAATAACTGCCATCAGAAAACGTGTAAGTTCCTTTACCGTTAAGTTTTCCATTTTTCCAACTACCATTGTAAGATGCTCCGGAGGACCATATGTAAAGACCAGTTCCATTTTCTAGGTTGTTGGTCCAATTGCCAACGTAAGTATCATATGTATCTTCATCTCCTAGGAACCAAATAGCAGTTCCTTGACCATTTCTTTTATCACCTTTCCAATTTCCTTTATATACATCTCCATTAGAATAAGTTAGTGTTCCATACTCGGTTCTAGTTCCTTTAACCCAATTCCCTTCATAATTATCGCCATTAGGCCAATTGTAAGTTCCTGAGCCATGCATGCTACCACTCTTCCAATATCCATCATAACCTCTTCCATCTTCATCGCCTACCCAACTACCTACCCACCATGAAGTTTCCTTTTCTTTGCGAGTGCAATAGTGGGTGAATACCAAAGTAACTACATATCATGCTGGAATCCGTAACCGCTAATTAAAACTAAAAAAGTGTCGTGGTCAAGAATCTCTAATAATGTGATATTTTGCCGCTTTCCTGACAACAGTAGAGGCATCAATTTTTAATTCCTTAGCCATCTGCCTAGTAGTACGATAGTTGGCATAGGCTCTTTCCAACAACTGCTTCTCCACACTTTCTACAGCATCCTTTAATGGCACTATCCCCGAAACAATAATATATGAGGAGCTTATCCCTACTTTATCCCGCAGGTAGGAAGGTAGATCCTCGCCGATGATGTTATCATCTATGGTAGTAACAACCATTCTCTCAATAAGGTTTTCCAATTCTCTGATATTGCCGGGCCAGTCATACTGCATAAGAATATCAACCACTCCCTGTGTCATCTTTTTATTCTTTTTATATTTGTAGTTAAATACCTCTACAAAATGTGCCACCAGTGGGGGTATATCATCTTTGCGATCGCGTAGGGGCGGGACATGCACCGGCACTACATTTAACCGATAATATAGATCCTCGCGAAACTGCTTTTGCTGCAACATTTCTAACAGATCCCTGTTTGTAGCGGCGACAATGCGCACATCCACATTAATAAAACTTGATCCCCCGACCCGGATAATTTCTTTGTTTTGCAAAAACCTCAGCATCTTGACCTGTAAATTCAGTGGCATTTCACCAATTTCATCTAGAAATAAAGTCCCTCCGGAAGCCAGTTCAATATATCCTGATTTGCCCTCTTTTTTGGCTCCGGTAAAGGCCCCGCCATCATAGCCAAATAATTCGGATTCCAGTAAATTCTCAGGAATAGCACCGCAGTTCACCTTAATAAACGGCTTATCTCGGCGTGGGCTATTGCTGTGAATTGTCTCGGCTATCAGTTCCTTACCGGTACCTGATTCACCGGTGATTAAAACAGTAGAATCAACTGAGGCCAACCTTACCACCATTTCCAACAGGTGCCTCATCTTGGCCGAGCTAACGACCAGGTTTTCGGAATTATCATAGCGCAGCTTCAAAGTGCGAAGCTGGGTTTCATAGTGCTGGCTTAGCCCCTGTGCTTTTTTCAGCTTGTGTTTTAACAGATTTAGTTCTGTGACATCCCTGACATTACAGACTACCCTGATTATTTCACCACTTGCGTCGATGACTGGATTTCCCGTAGTCAGCGTAAGCTTACCGGTTTTGCTTGTCTGCATAATCGTGATAGATTTCTTCTTCTCCAAGACATGGCAGGTTACAGGTTCAGAAATAATACCGTCTCTTCTAATGTCCTCTACACTTAGCCCCAGGTATTCATGGGCATTGATGCCCGTCAACTGTTCAAAGGCCTTATTGTAGCGCAGGATTTTTCCTTTACCGTCAGTTATAAATAACCCGTCAAACGATGATTCCACTATAGCATCCAGTTCCTCATTTAATTCCTTCACATAGCTCAGTTCCTTGGACATCTTATCCAACTCGGAGATATCCTGGAGCACCGCAACGGCACCGATAATCTTACCGTCTTTTTTAATCGGAGAACGGTTAGATATAAAGTAGTGGTTTTTAAGTTTTACTTTCTTTAAAGTTTCAACTTTTCCGGTCTTAATTACATCCATTATGTCACTGGTAGGAAGTACATCCAGTATATTTTTCCCGGCAACAACTTCTGCCTCAATACCCAGCAACTTGACGGCTGACAAATTCCAGACCTTAATGATGCCTTTTTCATCCACCGAAATAATTGCATTATGAGTCGAATTGATAATCGTATCAAGTTCCAGGGAAATGTTGTTGTAAGAATTAAAGAAAGCTTTGGCAATATCGCCGCGGGTAACGATCCCCACTACCCGCCCGTTTTCATCCACAACAGGCAGCCGGGGCACCGTAGCATTGACTACGTCTCCAAACTCATCCTCAGGATGGCCCGTGAGAATCTTCCGGGTCATTAAGGCTTCCACCTTCGTATTCATATCCATGCCCCTGCTTATCGCACGGTAAATATGACTCTTGGTAAAAAGGCCTACCAATTTACCGTTTTCGTCTAATACCGGGACACCGTCTATCTTATTCGCTATAAAAATATTGACTACCTCGCAAATCCTATGATTGGGACTTATGGTTAAGAGATCAGGGGTCATTATTTCCCGAACCTTCATTTAGTTTCACATCCTAACTGATTGTATGTTAGTTATGAATTCAACATTTCTGTACCTCAGAATTATTAATTAATGTCCATTGTCATTCAAATATCGTTTGATATCTGAATAGATTCCATATTGCTTGAATTTATCCTCTTTTCAGATAAATATTTCGACTGCTGCCTCATAACTTAAGAGTCAATAGCTCTCCTCGGATTGTGCTCCGTTAAAGCTTTTGACTCTTGCAATTAAGCTGATCGGCACTTATCAATGCTATTATTAATCATGGATTCTCGGTCAACTTGCGATAGTTAACTCTATAGAAAAACCCCCGGCATACATATAGGGATGCCAGAGGTTTATTTTTAATCTTTAATTTTTATAGTAACCTTAATACTCTTGCAGCAGTCGTCATTATGCACGGCAATACAATCGGGCTTATCAAATACCTTGTATTTACCCACCGTTTCAATGATTAAATCCTCCGCTTTCAGGCCGTCTTCTTTAGGTATAAAATACATGCGGCCAAGCGGAATGATAACATTTTCTTTTAATATTCTCATACTATTTCTCCTCCCTCACCGGCAGTTAGCACCTGATTAATCCAGGCAATTATGCTTCCGGTGGAGGTGCCAGGCCCGAATATCTCAGTTACCGCCCCTTGAGCTTTAAGCTCCTGCCGATGCCGCTCGGGTATCAAGCCCCCTCCGAAAACCGGGACATGCCCAACATTTTGGGCAACCAGCAACTCATGCAAGCGCGGGTATAAATCCAGGTGGGAACCGTTATGCACAAATAACCCCACCAGATCAACTGCTTCCCGCAGTGCTGTTGCAGCTATTTCCTCAAGTGAACAATACAAACCGGTATAAATAACGTCCATGCCGCCCTGTTCTCTTAAACCGCGAGCTAGAATACGGATTTCCTTATCCTGATTATCCATCCCGGCCTTGGCCAGTAGAATCTTTATGGCTCTCTTATTCATGCTCTAACATCCTTCAAGCCAGTGTTAAATGAGCACCGCCCCTTCTGATATAACAAGGCATTCCACAGCAAAGTTAACTCAGAAAGGACAGGTGCTCTGCAGCTGTACCTTTAGACCTTGTTTTTATACCTGACGGCTACTTCCGCTGCCAGAGTATATGGATCTATTTCTTTTTTCAATAACTGATCAACCATTTTTTCCATTTCTCCGCCCGCATCCAGGTCATTTAATACCGGCTGGAGGATTGCTCCCCACAGAGCTTCATTAAATTCTGCAGCAGTCTTACGGCGCAAACGCTCAGACAAAAGATTATTATCCATCAGGAAGCGGTAATGATCTTCTATCTTATCGCATACAACTGACACACTCTCGGCAAACTTTTTAGGTTCCTGTACACTTTCCACCAGTAATACAGGTATCTCCCAACCACCTTCAGTAACAGACATATGAACCATATTCGAGACTTCTTTATACAGGCTCGCGGCACCGTCACGGTCTGCCTTATTAATGATAAAGATGTCTGCTATCTCCATTAAACCGGCTTTAAGAGCCTGTATTTCATCCCCCATACCGGGCACCAGGACAACGATTACAGTATGAGCATGATTAATGATTTCTACCTCTTGCTGCCCCACCCCTACAGTTTCGACGATTATGGTGTCTTTGCCCATAGCATCCATGACATGGATGGCTTCTCCCACAGCCTTGGATATACCGCCCATAGAACCCCTGGTAGCCAAACTGCGCAAGAATACCCCTTTATCCTCAGCATGCCGCAACATACGGATTCTATCTCCCAAAAGCGCTCCCCCGGTAAAGGGGCTGGTGGGGTCTACTGCCAGAACACCGACCGTCTTGTTTCTCTGACGCCAGGAATAAACCAGTTCATCTGTCAAGGTACTTTTACCGGCTCCCGGGGCACCGGTAATGCCTATGACATGGGCATTACCGGTTTTAGTAAAAATTTGCTGCATAGCAACATGGGTACCGGGTATCTGATCTTCCAGGTTTCTGATGAGGCGGGAGGCTGAACGCACATTTCCTGCCAATACTTTTTGACCTAATTCTTTCATCGCACTCACGCCCTTGGAGTTACATTTGTATTAATCCATTCCACCAGTGAATCAAGTTTGGCTCCCGGTGTAAATAATGCTTTTAGTCCAGCGTCATAAAGAGGCTGCATATCCTGCTCCGGAATAATCCCTCCACCGATAACGCAGATATCATCGGCACCTTCCGCCTTCAAAAGATTAACGACTTGCGGGAACAGGTACCTGTGTGCACCTGATAAACAGCTTAAGCCTACAAGATCAACATCTTCCTGAATAGCAGCAGCAGCTATTTGCTCCGGAGTCTGGTGACAACCGGTATAAATTACCTCAAAGCCGGCATCCCTGAAACACCTGGCTAACACCTTAGCCCCGCGATCATGGCCATCCAGTCCGGGTTTAGACAACAGTATACGAATTTTCCTCTCTGCCATCACATTTACCTCCTTCAATTTTAGCGAAAAACCATTTCCATTTAAAAAAATACCGGCTACCTAAGAATTCCAACTCAATCTTAGTAAATGCCAGGGTCGCGGTACTCCCCAAAAACTCCCCTGTAAACATCGCAGATTTCCTGAACAGTGGCATAGTTCTTAACCGCCTCAATACAATAAGGCATAACATTTTCGCCTTTCTTACAAGCAGCCTCGATGTCTTTAAGTGTTTCGGCAACTTTACGGCCATCGCGCTTTCTCTTAACTTCAGCCAGACGATTGAGCTGTTCTTCTTCAACGGAGTCATCTATTTCTACGATTGGAATGTCAACCTTTTCATCTTCCTGAACATACTTGTTCACACCGATCATGACTTTTTCCTGAGCATCAATTTGCTTTTGGAATTTATAAGAAGCATCGGAAATTTCCAGCTGCGGGAAGCCCTTCTCGATAGCAGCAACCATACCACCCATATCGTCGATTTTATGGATATATTCCCAAGCTTTTTCTTCCATTTCATTGGTCAGCGCTTCCACGAAATATGAACCAGCCAGCGGGTCAATAGTGCTGGCCACACCGGTTTCTTCAGCAATAATTTGCTGAGTCCGCAGGGCAATTTGTACTGCATGGTCTGAAGGCAGACACAAAACCTCGTCTAGTGAGTTGGTGTGCAGTGACTGGGTGCCGCCGAGAACGCCGGCCAGAGCTTGAAGAGCAGTCCGCACCACGTTATTATAGGGCTGCTGGGCGGTAAGCGAGCAGCCGGCAGTCTGAGTATGGAATCTCATCCATAAGGAACGCGGGTCCTTGGCACCATAACGCTCACGCATTGCCTTAGCCCAGATCCGGCGAGCAGCTCTTAATTTAGCAATTTCCTCAAAGAAATCGCTATGCGAGTTAAAGAAGAAGGATAATCTGGGAGCAAATTCATCAACCTGTAAACCTTTACGTCTGATCACGTCTTCTACATATTCCATACCGTCTCTTAACGTGAAGGCCAGTTCCTGTACAGCGGTTGACCCGGCTTCTCTGATGTGATAACCGCTGATACTGACGGTATTCCACTTGGGTACATATTTGGTCCCAAACTCTATGGTATCGCTAATTAATTTTACTGATGGCTCGGGCGGGCACATAAAGGTTTTCTGGGCAATAAACTCTTTTAACATATCATTCTGAATGGTACCGCCGATTTTGTTCAGAGGGATTCCCTGTTCCTGGGCACAGGCAATATACATGGCCCATAATATAGTTGCAGGTGGGTTAATCGTCATAGAGGTGGTTATCTTATCCAGAGGAATCCCACTGATCAGGTCTCTGAAATCTGCGATGGAATCAATAGCCACCCCTACTTTTCCACACTCACCCCTGGCTTTGGGGGAATCAGTATCATAACCCATCAGGGTCGGGAAATCAAAGGCAGTACTCAGGCCGGTCTGGCCGGTAGCCAACAGGTATTTCCAGCGTTTATTGGTTTCAACAGCTGTACCCATACCGGAGAACATTCTGAAGGTCCAGTATTTTCCACGGTAACCGGATGGCTGGCAGCCTCTCAAATAGGGATATTGTCCCGGATAAGCTATATCCCGCTCAAAATCCATATCTTTAATGTCCTCGGGGCCGTATATTCTCTTGATTCCTAAATCGGAAACCGTGGTCCAGCTTTCTTTTTGGTCAGGGTGTTTAGCCACAATTTTTTTAACTTCGTCTTCCCATTTTTGTCTTAATGCGCTTGACTTGTTTACTAAATCTTCATTAATCAAAAGTTATTCCCTCCTAAATAGTTTATAGTTTTATACGTCAATTAAGACGTTGAAGCAGTGACGTTGATAGGGCACTAGTACTCGATCCCTGCTCTATCTTTAATACCTGCATTATAGTGATGTTTTACCTCGGTAACTTCACTTACCAAATCAGCCATTTCTCTCAGCTTATCGGAAGCATACCGGCCGCTTAACAATAAATCCAATTCTGCCGGCTTATTTTTAACCATCTCTAGCACTTCTTCCTCCGGAATGAGCTTAAAGTCTAATGCCACATTAATCTCATCCAGGATGACCATGTTATATTCACCACTGGCGATGATCTCTTTGGCTTTTTCCAAACCTTGCTGGGCCATCTCCACATCTACAGGCGCAGGATTGTTCCGCATGACAAAACTATCCAGTCCAAATTGATAGACTTGCAAGTCCGGGAGGTACTTTTCCGCGGCAATCACCTCTCCATATTTACGTCCCTTCATAAATTGAATAATGCATACCTTGTAGCCCTGTCCAATAGCCCGTAAGGCCTGGCCAAAGGATGACGTTGTTTTGCCCTTGCCGTTACCCGTAATTACCATCACCAAACCACGCTTGGCTATGCTCGCTGTGGACTGCATCACACTCAATGTATTCACCTCTTTTCTTTACTCTTCCCCGTCAAGTCAAAGGGCAGCCGAAGGTAGGGGGGGTTCCACTTATCAGACTTTGTGTTGAAATCAATTTGAATCAAATTAATTTCGCATCTCTTACTCCTTTATATAGCATAGCAAGAATGATGCCAATATCAAATAATTCAGAATTATGCCTAAATACCCGTATCAGAATAACTTAGAAAAGAAAACTAAGTCTAATATCGTTGCATTACTGCAACACAATAACCTTCTATTGCCTGTTGCAACTTTGTTATAGTAAGGCAGTTCAGCTTGCATCTGTCGTAATTTTCAGATTATTTTGATGAAAGAGGTCAAACCACCAATATTTTTATCTCCCCACCCTGTTTCATATAGCACAGACTTGTTTTAATCTCCATGTTGCATATTTGAAGATACTGTTGCTATATTGCAACAAATTATTGACTTTCCGTCCTTAATTTGATTAACCCCGCCTTTGCCACAACCCCTTTTTGGTAAGCATGGCGATGCTCCATCATTTCAGTGACAGTATCAGCAATTTCTAAGAACTCTGGAGCACTGCAGAAATCCGACCTTTTGGTTATGTCCCAGCGCTCTCATACTTAGCCCTAAGGCCGCAGTAGTCCTGCCCTTACCATTTCCGGTATTAATCAGAATGAGTCCTGAATCCCTCCCTTACCCCCTTTCTATTAAATTGATTACTTTTACTTGGCCCTCTTTTCGGTTGTCAATTCCAACTAATTGAAATATTCTTTTTACTACCTTCTTAATGAAAATATTCTCTTACATTTAATTTTAGACTTTATTCTTTTTATGACCCATTAGTATAACGAAGACCTAATTTCAATCATGTCAAACGCTAAATTTGACTAGAAAGAGCGAATCATGTGAAGATTATGATAGTCATTTTTTTAATAGATTGGTATGATAAGCTCAGAGAATAAGCTTCTCCAAAAAGTATGGCAAGTAAAGCTAAAAGCAAAGGATTGTGATTATTATGGTTCGACACAAGGTATTATCCCTATTTTCCTTAATACTTTACACCGTATCGCCGCTATAGATCCGAAATTGAAAGAAGTAGCTTACACCACCTACGGCCTTTCCCCTTGGGGTATGATGACCCGTGTTTATCTTCCCTCAGCCACTCCCTCCATATTTGTCGGTATGCGACTGGGGCTTAGCTATTGTTGGCGCTCCTTAGTCGCAGCAAAACTACTGGGAGCTTCTAAGGGGATCGGCTATTTGATTCAAGAAGGTCGTGAAATGGCTCAGACCGATTTGATGCTAGTGGGCGTCTTCTTGATCGGCTTGATTGGACTCATAGCCATGAAGAAAAAGATTCTAAACTCCTAGGTATCCTTTACAGAAGTCTCGATCTCTTATAACGTCCAGTCCGTCAGCCCCGCTTCTTAAAGCAGAACTGATTCTGCACGATCATACCAAAGAGGGAGTAAGAACCTACATTTAAGTAGGTTCTTACTCCCTCTTTGGTGGAAAAAACGGTATTTCTTCTCGGCTATTTAAACAAACTATTGGCTTCTACAGGTCTAACTATTATTCATTTGTGTTTCCCTTTTCCACACCTTGAACTTCAGAACGCCTTTAGTATAGCCCTCCGTCCTTTAACACGCTACTAAGTTTGGAGTTCGAGACAATTTCCATCACTTTCTGTCTATAATATCCTCGACAGGTGGACCAATAAATTCAGCGGCTGCTAGGTTACAATAACAAATGAAGTCTTGACGTTTCCATAATCTATGTCACTACTGCAAGATCCTCTGACTTTGTTGCTACATGAGATGACCCTGATAAGTTGCTTCTAAAAATAAAGGCTTCAGAAATTCCTCTTATGTTTCCGACCCTGTAAAAAGTTGTTATACTCAAGTATATAACATGTTTGTCAATTCTAAAATGTATTATACAAGACGAGGTGGAATAATGGATAACCCAAATCTACCCCAAGCAATCACTGTCGACCGACTTCAGGAGGCATTATCTTTGCAAGCCCTCGGCGGCACGAACGCCTTAGCCCAGAGCTTTTCTCAGTTGTGCATTCGATCGATCCATTTTACAGGAATTAAAACCGTCTCCCTACCCTTTGTTGGGGAAGCCGTAACTTTAGAGCCCAGCGATGGGTCTATTTCTCTGACTCTAAACATTTCAAATGAAACGTTTACTTTGCTTTTCTCACAAAAGGCCCCCTCTTCCTGGCCAATATTTTGTGAGAGGGCAACGGATTGGTTAGATCGTGAACTGGGTCGTATCCTTATGGCAAGTGAACGATATTCACAGATGATCGCTGAGCACTTAACAAATGGAAATGGGTTTTCATTTCTAAACAACTTACAAGAGATTTTCGAGTGTGATATCTTCCTTATAAATAAGCAACTCGAAGTTCTAGGATGGGCCGGGGGAAAATCACTTCCCTTAGATCCCATCTCTTTCAAATCCCCAAAATCGCACGCATCACCTAATCTACCCTCACCCTTCGCTCCACTCTATTCAGGGCAATGGACTGAGAAAGGCTACCAAACTATTCCCCTAACTTGGTGTCCGCTTTCAGGGTCGAAAGGAGTCTTGGGCTTCCTTGGGTTAGCAGCAAATAAAATGAATATGGGAAGTATCGAACAATTCTTCCTTCAGAAAACCGCCACTTTAATCTTACTCGAACTTGTTAAAACGCAGAGCATCCAGGACAGCGAACGCCAACACCATAGGGATTTTCTCTTTGATTTACTTTATAATAATTTTGATTCCCTTGAAGTGATCATTTCACGAGGAAAATTGTGGGGATGGGATTTTGCTAAACCTCACTTTGTCGTGGTTGGGGAAATACCTAGCTATGATCCAGATTCAGCCGAACGCGAACTTTTTGAAGAATTATTTACCGAAATGACCACGATTTTGCATAACCGCCACCCTAAGACAATTTGTCTTGAACGTAATGGTCAAGTCGTTTTCCTCTTCCCGCTGGAGGACATGCTTCCTCAATCAGAGTGGCACGACAAAGCATCCCAGCTTCTTGAGCCAATTATGGAGCAAGCCAAGCATTTCCCCGAAAAACAATCGTTTCACTACGGTCTTGGTAACTTGTATAACTCTGCACGCTACATACACCGGAGCTTTCAAGAAGCGAGGACAGCACTCGAATTAGGTCAACTATTTAATAGCCCCGATCGTTTAGTCTCTTTTCAGGACCTTGGCATCATGCGTTTATTACACCGCTTAGATCGTCAGGAACTAGAAGACTATCGCTCTGAAGTTCTCGCACCTCTCCTGAAATTTGATAAGGAAAGCAATCTCGCTCTTGAAGAAACATTATTAGCTTATTTCTCCTGCAACACAGACCTAAACGCTGCGGGCGAAAAACTTTACCTTCATCCGAACACCCTCCGCTACCGTCTCAAAAAAGCCTCAGAGATCTTAGATCGTGATTTATCTTCCCTGGAAAACCAAGTTAATCTTTTTCTTGCACTTAAGATCGGTCGGATAAAAACGTTATGGTCAGACTAAGTTTACCCCTTCTCTCTTAGCGGAGAAGGGCTTTTGTTTTTTTTTACAACGAATGCCCTTTTAATTCATCGTCTGCTCTAAAGGAACAAAACATCGAAGGCCGAACTATAGCGTATAAAGTGAATAAAGACACAAGAAATTTTACCTGAAAGGAGGAATTCTGTTGACACCATTTTACGAAGACTGCCCCCCACAGGTATTGCAAATTCATGCCGGCCTCTTACTCTCTCTGAGCCTACTCTTCGCAAAAGGAGGAGAAAATCTCTCTCAAACTTTGAGCCCACTCGTTAAATCTTGTACGGCCTTTATCGCCCACTTTAATCTTGACAAGCTACTTCTGGCCGAAGAAACCCTAGCCCACTACTCGAATACGGATAAAGACGAGTACATTCTTATGGGCTACGAGTTCAATCGCCTCTTCGTCGGTCCAACTTCGCCGAAGGCCCCCCCCTATGAATCCGTTTATTTATCCCCCGACCATTTAGTTATGGGAGAGCAAACGTTAGCAGTCCGCAAAATCTACACGCAAGAAAACTTGCAAGCTTTTAGGCAAGGGCGTGAACCCGATGATTTTATTGCGACAGAACTTGAATTCGCGGCTTACCTCCTGAGTCGAATAGTCGACGCGCAGAGTGCAAAAGACGGCGTTCAAGGTCAACACTACACAACCCTACTCCACATGTTTTGGTCTCAACATCTTGGCCGTTGGTTAGGACCCTTTGCCCAAGCCATTTCCGAGTCAACTAAGCACCCTGTCTTCTCTGCATTAAGTGAAGTAATCGCTACTATCACAGCTCAAAACAACCATTAAACACGAAGGAGGCCCATTATGAAACTATCGCGACGCAAATTTCTTGGAGGAGCAGCTGCCGCCGTCTCTAGCCTAACCCTCTTTAATTTTAATTTGTTGACCAGTTCTCCCTCTGCCACTGCTGCGGGTCAAACCTCTGAGACTATGAAAACGTTTCGAAATGTCTGTCCCCGTAACTGCTACGACACGTGTGGACAGATTACCTACGTTCAGGACGGAATCCTTAAAAAGGTTGAAGGGGACCCTAAACATGGCTACACCAACGGTAAACTTTGCCTAAAAGGGTACACTTATCCCCGCCGCGTCTATAGCCCAGACCGCATCAAATATCCCATGAAGCAATCCCCTCGTGGTTCTGGTAACTGGACCCGCATCGGTTGGGATGAAGCCATGGATACAATTGCCAAGAAAATTCTAGATTTGAAAAAACGCTACGGATCGACACTCCCAATTTGCTTAGATAAATACTCTGGCAACTTTGGTATTGTTCACTATGGCATAGAAGGAACAATGTCCAGCCTCGGCTATACAACTCGTGCCGTTGGCACACCCTGCTGGCCCGCTGGCATTGATGCTCAAACCTATGATTTTGGAACGCTTTACAGTAACGACCCCGAAGACATGGTTAATGCCAAGTATATTATTCTTTGGGGACAAAATGCCGCCTGGACAGCGATTCACAGCTTCCCCTTCATCAACAAAGCCCGGGAACGCGGGGCTAAACTAGTGGTCATCGATCCAATCTTAACGTCAACCGCTTCCAAAGCTGATCTCTACATCCAAGTTAACCCCAGTACGGATGGGGCTCTCGCTTTGGGCATGGCGCGATATATCATAGATAACAACTGGGTTGATTGGGACTATGCCCGTGCCAACAGTGTCGGGTTTGATGAATGGGTCGACTATATCAAAAAATCCATTACTTTAGACTGGGCCTCTGAAAAAACCGGTGTGCCTAAAGATATCATCATGGAAATTGCCCGCGAATACGCGACAGCAAAACCAGCTAGTATGTGGGTTGGTTACGGCATGCAACGTCACACGAACGGCGGTCAGAACGTACGTATCATCGATGCTCTCGGTGTCCTGACTGGCAATGTCGGAAAATCTGGTGGGGGAGTTAACTACGGTCACTTGGAAACGTGGGGCTTTAACTATAATGCAATGGTGAACTCTGCTCCCAAGGGCTCTAAAGGATTTATTGGCCCAGATGGCAAAGAAGGGGACCGTTCCATCAACATGAATAACTTTGCCCACGATGTCTCCGCCCAAAGTAACCCCCCAGTAAAAATGCTCTGGCTTGCTTGCCGGAATCCTGGCTCCCAAGACCCCGACACTCATGCCATTGAAAAAATGTTTGCTTCCATGGAATTTGTCGTTACCGTAGACTCGTTTTTCAACAAAACCGTCGAGATGTCTGATATCGTCTTGCCGGCAACCACCCATTTTGAAGATTGGGATGTCATGGCAAGCTATTGGCACTATTGGGTCGGTATCAACCAACGCGCCATTAACCCCTTGTATGAATCGAAAAGTGATGTTGAAATTGCCATAGAACTTTCCAAGAAAATGAATGCCTTAGAACCCGGTTCTTGTACCTTCCCAACTTCAGGAACACCGGAGGAATGGTTAGCCAAAGAATTCAACCCCGGAATACACCAAATGCTTGGCATTAAAGATTATAAGGAACTCGTCGATGGGCCTCGCAAGGCAAACATGCCTTCTGCTTCATGGTCCGATGGAAAATTCCGCACCCCTTCAAAGAAGATTGAGATTCACAGTGAACTTGCCAAAAAGAATGGACTCCCTGCGCTCCCCATATGGGTTGAAGAAATGAAGACCCCCGAGAAATATCCGATCCGATTTATGACGCCCCATCCGCAGCATGCTTTGCACTCCCAGTTTCAAAACCTAGACTGGATGATGACCACAAACCCCGAACCCAAAGTAGAGATTCACCCAGTTCTAGCCGCCAAATACGGCATCTTGGAAGGAAACATGGTTAAAGTCTACAATGACCTTGGTTCAATTACGGTTAAAGCTCACCTAACCCGGACAACCTCCCCAAATGTGGTCGTCTCGTATGAATCTTGGTATAAAAACTCTAACTACAATGTTAATTACACCTTAAAAGCAACTCCCAGCGATATGGGAAAGCAGGCGACCGGTAACGACGGGTTGGCCTTTCACGATAATTTCGTAATGATTGAAAAAGCATAAGGAGGAATCCCTTTGAGTAAACAGCTTGGCTTTTTACACAACTCAGAGAAATGTGTGGGCTGTCGGGGGTGTGAAATGGCCTGCAAAAATGAGTATCAAACTGACGCAACCCCCCAGTGGCGTAAGGTCTTCCAACTCAATGAAGACGCCTTCTCGCTTCCTACCCGAATGTTTTTCTCGATGGCCTGTAACCACTGCGCTCATCCAGAATGTCTCCGTGTCTGCCCGGTAGAGGCCTACACTAAACGCGACGATGGCATTGTAATCCATGATCCTAATCGATGCATCGGCTGTCGACTATGTACCATGGCCTGCCCGTATGATCGTCCCCAATTTAACCCCGCAAAAAAGAAAGTCGAGAAATGCAATCTATGTTACCAGCGAATTGACAAAGGAGAAAAACCAGCTTGTGTCGCCGCCTGCATTCCAGGAGCTCTAGAACTTGTGGAAATCAATGATAGCCTTGACCAGAAAACTGGTGTACTCAAAACCTTACCTGGGCTACCCAGCCCGAAAATTACAACGCCATCGATTCGTTTCATCGGACCGAAACAAGGCAAACAAATTAGGAGGGATTAACCTATGGGAGACTGGGAATGGCCCTTAATTCTATTTACCGTTCTTGGACAAATCGCGGTCGGGATCATCCTTATGCTCTGGTGGCTCGACCGTAGCCGTGATCATCTTAATACGAAATTGTTCAAACAAGGTGTCAATGTTTCTGGGATCCTATTGGCACTTGCTCTGTTGGCTTCACTTTTTCATTTGGGGCATCCAGAAGCAGCCTACCGCGCCCTAGCCCACCTTGGCTCCTCATGGTTAAGTCGCGAAATTCTCTTGTTCCTCCTCACGTTCCTTGCCTGGATCTATCTTTTCTGGCAGTCGAGACAACAAGCAATTAGCCGAATTCTCGAATCAGGCGCCACACCCATCACGACTTCTGAAATTGCAGCTGGAGTACAACAAACTGATAACCGGTCTCTCGGATTAGGGATCACTTCTGTCCTAGGTCTATTGGGCATTGCCAGCAGTGCCATGATTTACGTTCTCCCCCGTGTTCCTGCTTGGAATAACGTAGGCCCCGTTCTTTTCTTCCTACTTACTACAGGATTACTTGGTGCTCTCTGCACCTTGGTATTAGGAACGAAATTGCTTCAACCTGTTCAAAAGAACCTTCTGCTGAAGTGGTCACTCGGATGCACAATTCTTAGCTTACTTCTCTATGTTGTTTACGGGTCTTTGCTCAGCGGAAGCGCTGAAGGATCCCTAACCTTGAGTTTTCTATTGAACAGCCCTCTTTTTTGGGCCCGTGCCCTTCTAGGCTGGCTAGCTCCGCTTCTTCTTCTAGTTAGCCTTCTTAGAAACTCTCAAGTTGAAAAACCTAATCTTATATTAATCGTTACTCTGTTAGTTTGCCTGGGAGAAGTCTTAGGTCGAGCGCTTTTCTACCTAAGCGCCGTCGGCATCCATATTAATGCCTTGTTCTAAGCTATTATCTTGCAACCTTTTTACGGCCCTGGAAGTTTGCCATATCCGCGCAGACATCCAGGGCTCATATTTTTATATTAAACGTAGCAACGTCAGCAAGTTCAGAGCAAGGTAGAATACCTTTTCTAGCTAAAGATTATACTACAGAAAAAATACATCCACGATTTCACTGTAAAGCAACAATTGCCGAAAAACAGCACATTAGCAGATATACGTAAGCAAAATCATTCAATAATACTTAAAGGTTTTTCAGTAAACTCTAACGAATAAGTATTTTAGCGATATTGAGCAGACGAGGAGGGTATCCTTTGAAATTACATCACAATATCTGTCCTCGTAACTGCTATGATACCTGTAGCATTGTGAGCACTACCAGCAATGGTGTCCTCATCTCCGTAGAAGGAAATCCCCATCATGAATACACCTCGGGCAAACTCTGTTCGAAAGCTCTCGATGATGTTAAAAAGGTTTACAGTCCTCAGCGCGTTCGTTACCCTATGCGTCAGCGAGGCCGTTATAGCGGTTTTTGGGAACGTATTACGTGGGATGAAGCATTAGGGCTAATCTCAGAAAAAATCCTTAGTCTCAAGGAGCAGTATGGAACGTCTTTACCGCTCGCTCTGAATAAGTACTCTGGAAATTTCGGTATTTTACACAATGCTATGGAAGGTCTCTTCACTGGCATCGGAGCCACCACAAGAGCTGTCGGGTCCCCATGTTGGTCGGCGGGAGTCGAAGCCCAGACTTTAGACTTTGGAACGTACTTTTGTTCGGACCCGCTGGATATGGCTCAGGCTAAGTTAATTTGGCTCTGGGGAGTAAACCCTGTCTGGACAGCCGTTCACCAAATGCCGATTATTTTTGATGCTATTGATCACGGTGCAAAGGTCGTTTGCTTCGATACACATTTTAGTGCCACAGCCGCACGATCTCATCAGTTTATACAGGTACGCCCTGGAACCGATGGGCTTCTGGCTTTAGGATTTGCCAAGGTCCTATTAGAAGAAAATCTTATGGACCCCAATCTTAGTGATTATACGGCAGGGTGTGAAGAATTCATCCACTACCTAGAAACGAAAATTTCCCTTAGCCATTGTTCAGAGGTTACCGGAGTTCCTATGTCAACCATTCGTGAACTTGCCCTGGAATACGGTCAAACCAACCCAGCTTGTATATGGGCAGGCTTTGGCTTACAGCGTTATACGAACGGTGGGCAAACCCTACGCGCTATTGATGCATTAGGGGCCTTCGCGGGACACCTTGGTAAACAAGGAGGTGGGGTTCAATACGCTCAATTTGAAACCTGGCGTTTTTCTGGGGAGATTAGTGGGGATAAGCCCTCTTCAGACAAGATCAATTCGATGGATCGCAACTTGAATATTAATCGTTTTTCAGATGAAGCACTCAGTTGCACCGATCCCCCTGTTAAAATGCTCTGGATTTCTGGAAGAAACCCTTTATCCCAGGATGGTAATCTACAGCGCTGGAAAAAACTTATCAACCAACTAGATCTAATCGTCGTAAGCGACCTTTTTCATTCCAAGTCCTCCGAAGCAGCTGATATTTTCCTTCCCGTAACGACACATTATGAACACTGGGATGTGAATGCCGGGTACTGGCACTATTGGGTGGGGGTCAACGAGCCCGCTATTTCTCCTGTAGGGGAATCCCGCTCAGACTTACAAATTGCTTGGGATGTTTCTTCTCAGTTAAATCATCTTACCCCTGGAAGTTGTACGTTCCCCACTTCGGGTAATGAAAAAGAAACCCTCCTACGCGAACTCGGTCCTCAAATGTTAGAAATACTAGGCTTAGAAAACCCTGAAGATATCTTAAAAGGTCCAGTGCGGGCAAAGTTCTCCCGTACTGCATGGGAAAATAGAACCTTCGCTACTCCTACTGGGCGCTATGAATTCTTCTCAACTCAAGCAGCTAACGCCCAACTTCCTCCACTCCCAATCTTCGTGCCGCCTCTTTCTCCTTCAATTAATACTCCGTTACGCCTTTTGACTCCACATCACCACTCAACTATTAACTCTCAGGCTTATGCTTTAGATACTCGTAAGACTGATTTCATCTTGTATCTTGCACCCGAGCTCGCCCAACTTTATGATCTAGTAGCGGGTGACCGAGCTCAGATTCGGAATGAGTTTGGTCAGTTAAACGTAATCGTTCACCCTGAATTTGGCTTCTCGACAGATATTGTGGTTATTTTCCAGGAACAAGTTGACGCGAATTTTCCCCTTAATCGCTTACTCGGCACGCCGTCAACCGATATGGGACAGATCACTCTGGGGGCCCCAGGGTTTGCATTAAATGAAACCTTCGTGAATTTGAGAAAACTATAGACATAACGGAGTGTGCCGTCTTATGGTCAAACAATTGGGGTTCTTGCTTAATGTTAATCGTTGTCTCGGCTGTGGAGCTTGTGCCAAAGCATGCCAAAATAAAAATCAATTGCCTCCCCTCCTTCGATGGCGTCAGGTCCGTATGGTAGAGAAGCTCTCAATAGACCATATTCAGAAATTTTACCTATCGACCGCCTGTAATCATTGTGGCAATCCAGAATGCTTAAGGGTCTGCCCAGCCGGAGCCTATGCTAAACGCCGCGATGGTATCGTCTTACATTTTTCCGAGAAATGTACTGGCTGTAAGTCTTGCGTTGCCTCTTGCCCCTTTGGAGCTCCCCAAATCAATCCTCAAACCAATAAAGCTACTAAATGCCAACTCTGCTATGAGCGATTAGATCAAGGAATGTCTCCATCCTGTGTTCAAGCCTGCCTAACTGGTGCGCTTGAGCTCAAGGAAGTACGCGATATTCCAGTGAACCAACTCTTACGGCTCACTGCCCCCGTTCCAAGCCTTCGGTTGACGCGTCCCTCTGTTTTCTATAAACCGCCCAGGGAAACAAAGGTATAAAGAAAGACTTGGCTTGAACCAAACCTCAGCTACCATTGCGCCAGCAGAAAAGGACGCTCACGAACGAGGGATAATAGAGATATCTTTGTAATTTCCTACAAAGATGTCTCTATTATTTTGTGAAATATTACAATGATTTTTATTGTAGCCCCTTTTGTCTGTGATGCTGCAAATGCCCTCTTAGCTGTTATAATACTGTTTCCAAAATACATTTCCATATATATCCTTATTTAACATAACTATCATTCGATATTCTTAAGAACCAAGGCATTATTTTTTTGATTTATAAGCAAACTAACGACGTAAATTGAGGAGGTGATTTAGATGGCTTCAGAAGCAAATAATGAAAATAAACCAAGGGAACAACCTATACATAGAAGTACGAAAAGAATTATCTTGATAACAACTCTTGTAATAGTCGCTTTAAGTGTCCTAATGTTTTTAACTATGCATTTTACATCTCAACCAAATTTCTGTGCAAGTTGTCATCAAATTCGTCAGCCAGTGGCTAGTTGGAGCGTAGGAGCTCACAAAAGTGTAACCTGTCTCGATTGCCATGCAAATCCGGGTACCGTTGGATACGTATCACGAAAATTCAAAGGATTAGGAGAAGTTTATCTCCAGCTTACCAATCAAGTTCCTACTACTCTTGTGGCCAAGTACAACATACAAACCTGTATCGTATGTCATACAGGACAGAATGGATATTATCCAAATGCTAAAAATATTAAACTTACATCTGGGCCATTGGCTCCTAAATCTTCTCATGAAGAAATTCTTCAAAACAACGTTTCCTGTCTCGTCTGTCATCGATACGTTGCCCACGGTGAACCTCAAGGGTCAACACCATAAAATAACTACTTTCAAAATAATTCAAAGGGAGGAACCATTATGATCCGAAAAAAACATCTTATGACATCCATAATTTCACTAGCATTTTTAGCGGTCTTAACAGTGGGTTGCAATACAGCTCAAACTCCCACAACTCCCACCCCACCAGCGGCTCAACCTACCGGAGTAACCAAGATCGCTTATGTTGGAGATGACACGTGTAAACAGTGTCACCCTACAAAATTGGACAATGTCCCTCATACCCAACATTACCAAGCCTTTAAACCCATTTCTGATTTTCCGCTAGACAAGCCCTTGGGTTCTATCACCGTTTTCGATTCAGTCAACACCGAAAAGCCAACGTCTACAACGATCGATTTATCGAAGGCCAAAATCTACGGAGTTCAGATGAACGACTATATTATTGCAGAAGTACCCGCTGCAGCTGGATTCAAAGAAAAGCTCTATCGTATTGCCGCCCTTAAAAAGACAAATGATAAATGGCAGGTTCAACCTGCAAAACAAGCCGACGTAGATAAGGATGGCAAGCCCGACTGGACTGCGGAAAGCTTCAGTTCTTGTGCGAAATGCCATGCACCTGGAATCAATAATGCTTCGCCTAATTATGGTTTATCCTGCGAATCGTGTCATGGTCCGGGTGGAACCCATGCCAGCGCCACCGATAAAAAGGGAACTATGAGCCTTGAAACCGCTAGCACTTCCTGTTTGGGTTGTCATAAGAGCGATCCTATAAAAGATGCCCAAGGGAATTTCACGACAGACAACCATCATGGTACTCGTGACTATTTCGCAAGTAAACATGCTCAGAGTTCCCAAGTTAATGGATGTTTGACTTGTCATAACCCACATAAAGCTAATGCCAGTGGTGCCCTACTCCGAGCAGATAAACCAGCAGATATTTGTGTTACATGTCATGCTGGGAAAAACTTAGATCCTGATACCATTATGTGGAAAAACCCGAGTGATCCCTATGGACACATCACAAGGGATCACAGCTTCGGAGCTATCAAATACCCAGATCTCGGAGATGACCCTGCAACTAAGCCTACTGAGATAAAGAATCCTACTGTTATCGATTTGGTCAAAAAAAGTTTGCCAGAACTAGCGAAATAAACTTTTAAACAGACAAAGAGCCTCAACGATGAGGCTCTTTGTCTTTACTTATCGTAATCTTTTCCAAGACAATTTAATTCTTAAGCAGGATTATAGTATTTTAATGTAGAAGATGTTGAATAATCTGTAAAGCTCTCGAGCAACCAGATATACGTGTTGTGTAGGAGTAAAGATTATGAAACTCCCTTCCCTATCTAAACTAACGCGTACCTACGTCTTGGCCTTAAGTCTAATTGCTTTTCTTACCATCGCCAGTATCATAGCACTCCATCAACTGATACTAACTCAGTCTGATAGCGCTCGGCTCATAAATGTAAGTGGGTCGCAACGCTGGTTGTCTCAAAAGGCAGCCCTTCTTAGTACACAGCTTGTTTATGCCTCTACTACTGGTGAGCGTGATCAATTCAGAAGGCAATTGCAGAGTACCCTTGGGAAAATACAAGAGAACCATCAAGAATTAGTCAGTGGTGCTCCACAATCGAATTTGCCAATACAATTATCTCGGCAAATGCAGGCGATGTATTTTAGCCCACCCACGAATTTGCAAGTGCGCATTGAACGTTATACATCTGAAGCTCTAGATTTAGCAAATGAACCAGTTGATTTGCTCACCCCTGATAATCCTCATTTGACTTATCTTTTGCAAAATACGGAAGCGTTATTGGAATCCCTCAATCGAATCGTATCCCAATACCAACGAGAAAGTGAGGCAAGAGTCCAGCGACTCCAGATGTTGGAAACAGCCAGTGGCGGGATTATTATTTTAACCCTAACTTTTCTGGGACTGTATACTTTTCGCCCTTTAGCCAATACTTTACTAGAAGAGAGGGCTCAATTGGAACGAGCTAATCAGGAACTAAGCTACCTATCCTCAATTGATGGATTAACCGGCATTGCCAATCGTAGATACTTTGATCAATTTCTTGCTCAACTATGGTCTCTAGCTGCTCGCAATAGCGAACCCATAGCACTCATTATGTGTGACATCGACTTCTTCAAAGCGTATAATGATACTTACGGTCACCTCCAAGGCGACGAATGTCTTAAAAAGGTAGCCGCTGCTATAAAAAGATCCCTACAGCGTCAAGTGGATTTAGCCGCTCGTTACGGTGGCGAAGAATTTGTTGTAGTTCTTCCTAACACCGATGTGAAAGGTGCTCTAATAGTAGCTGAATCTTTACGGGCCAACGTCGAAAGTCTTGAAATACCCCATCACTCTTCCTCTGTTACACAAAAAGTAACAATTAGTTTAGGAGTTGCTATTGGATTAGCTAATCCTACTGTTTTACCTTCAACCTTAATTGAATCGGCAGATATTGCTCTTTATGAAGCGAAACAGAATGGTCGTAACTGTCACAAATTGGCCAGTAGTTCCTCTTAGTACCAGTCAATATTTTACATTTTAAACAGATTAAATTTCAGGAGGTTCAATCATGAGTTTTGAAATTAACAAAAGTGTCCAATGGGTTGGTAAAATCGACTGGGAATTAAAAAAGTTTCATGGGGATGAATACTCTACACACCGAGGCTCCAGTTACAACTCATTTCTTGTACGCGACGAAAAGATAGCCCTTATCGATACCGTTTGGACACCTTTCGCTAAAGAATTTGTTACTAATTTAAAGAACGAAATCGATTTAAATACGATCGATTATATCATTGCTAATCATGGTGAACCCGATCACAGTGGGGCTTTACCCGAATTAATGAAGGAAATTCCTAACACCCCCATTTATTGCACCGCCAATGCCATCAAATCCTTAAAGGGCCAGTATCATCAGGATTGGAATTTCGTACCTGTCAAAACAGGGGACAAACTAAGCCTTGGATCCAAAGAGTTTGTTTTTGTCGAAGCAAGAATGCTCCATTGGCCTGATACGATGTTTACATACATGACCGGGGATAATATCCTATTTAGCAATGACGGTTTTGGTCAGCACTTAGCTTCTGAGCACATGTTCAATGACTTAGTCGACCAAGCCGAGTTATATCAGGAAGCCCTTAAGTATTATGCTAACATCTTAACTCCTTTCAGCAAATTTGTGGAAAACAAAATCAATGAGATCTTAAGCTTTAATTTGCAAGTCGATATGATTTGCCCGAGTCATGGTATCATTTGGCGGGACAACCCTTTGCAGATTGTTAACAAATATATGGAATGGGCTAAGGATTACCAAGAAAACCAAATTACAATCGTCTACGATACTATGTGGAACAGCACCCGGCAAATGGCCGAAAAGATTGCCGCTGGGATCAAACTAAGTGACAATGAGGTTACTGTCAAATTGTTTAATTCTAATTCCACCCATACCGACAAAAATGACATTATTTCAGAAGTTTTTAAGTCAAAGGCGGTCCTTGTAGGTTCACCGACTATTAATAAAGGAATCCTTTTCTCCGTTGCCGGGATACTAGAAATGATTAAAGGATTAGGATTCAAAAATAAAAAAGCAGCTTCCTTTGGTAGTTATGGTTGGAGTGGTGAAAATACAAAGCTTATTTCAGCCGAATTAAGCAAAGGCGGGTTCGAAGTCCTCAATGATGGACTTAAGGCGACTTGGAACCCCGATAACGATGCTTTAACGAATTGCGAAGAATTTGGACGACGTATCGGAGAAGCTCTTAAGTAATAACAACTAAAAAAGCAAGGTGAGCATTTTAAACGCTTACCTTGCTTTTTTTATACTCATTCCTAATAATAACTCATTTTTAATCTTCATAAGGGACAAATAATTTGAATCCTTTTTAATACCTTAATGGAACTACCTTATAATGCCTACTGTTTAAAGGTAATCATAATATCTACAATTTCCGGAGTATTACCCACCCGAATCGGCGGTCCCCAAGTCCCATAACCCGAAGAAACGATAAGTTGAAAATTTCCCTTGCGAAGCAGTCCCCAGTCGTCTTCGAAGATACGGTGCGTGATAAATCGAATGGGAAACAATTGGCCAACGTGCGTGTGTCCGGACAATTGCAAATCCACCCCTTGTTCAGCAGGCTCTTCTAATTGCGATGGTTGATGATCCATTAATATAATCGGAAGAGAATGGTTTACTCCTTGCATGATGGTTTCTAAGTCTTGCCTCTTAACACCGTTGAAACGCGCCCCCGAACGATCATCTCGCCCCATTAGATAAAAACTTCCGTCGATCTCCTGGGAGCTGTCCCGTAGTACCTTAACCCCTGCTTCCCCTAGGTACCTTATAGCTTCCTCGGCATTCCCGCCAATATACTCATGGTTACCCAGTACCGCAAAAACACCGTACGGAGCACTCAGTTTTCGAAAGTTATCGGAAACTTGTTGTTTATTAGACGATTCAATATTCTCGTCAAACACATCCCCCGCAAATAGAACGAGATCGGGTTTTAGTTTATTAACCGTATTGACCATTTTTGTAAGATGATCGTTATGAACGATTGTTCCTAAATGGATATCTGAAACCATAACAATATGCAACTGTTTTAGCTGCCCCGCTTGTTTAGGAATTGACAAATCATAATGATTTACCCGAGGATGGCGAGCATTCCATGCCCCATAACTTACAATACCAACAACCAATATAAAAATAAAGAATCCTAAAGCGGGGTTTAAGCTCCGTTTTATTTCCGGTGGTACAAGTCGAAAAAAGTGGTCGATCAATCGTAGTAAATCTAACACTGCGATCGCTAATAAGAAGTACCACATAAAAGCCAGCCAATAAGCCCCTACTAGGGTCAATCCTTCGTATATAACTTTAGGTAGAAACCTCTGACTAAATCGGCTAAATAAATAGGATAAGGACAACAGCCAAAAAGCTAGCCAAAATACTCTAGGACTTAAAAAGGGGACAAAGTTAAATAAGGCCTGCCACCCACGCAAACCAATGTAATAGTTAAGTCCACCATAAATCAGAAAAATAACACTACCCACCAAAATATAAAAAGGGGTTACCATCTGAATTAATTTCACCTCCAAATAATAATTTTATATTCAGTTGAAAGTTCTCCTAAAGTTAGAATAATCCTCTTTTCACGTACCTCGTAATAATCACAATTATCTGGTCCTGAAATCATAGAACTTACAAAGAATGAACAAACTAGGTCAAAAATAGTTTGCTACGAAAGGAAAGACCGGAATGGATATTTCTCTTGAAGATGTATATAAGGCTAGAGAAACATTAAAAGGAGTTACCTATAAAACCACGTTAGTATATAACCCCATTATAAGCGCCATGTGTAACAACCAAGTCTTTGTAAAAATGGAAAACCTCCAACATACAGGCTCCTTCAAGCTAAGAGGAGCGTACAACAAGATTGCTCATTTGACTGCGGAGGAAAAGCAAAAGGGCGTGATTGCTTCGTCTGCAGGCAACCATGCCCAGGGTGTAGCCGTAGCTGCTACCGCCTTCGGCATCAAGTCGACCATAGTCATGCCCAAATATGCTCCCCTCTCCAAAGCAACAGCAACACGCCGTTATGGCGCAGAGGTTATTTTTCACGGTGAAGTTTATGACGAGGCTTACGAGGAAGCCCAGCGTATACAAGAAGAGACTCATGCAACATTTATTCATCCCTTTAATGATCCACTGGTGATTGCCGGTCAGGGAACCATTGCTTTGGAAATCCTTGATGATCTGCCTGATGTTGAAGTCGTCGTAGTACCCATTGGTGGCGGTGGATTGATCTCAGGAGTTTCCCTGGCACTCAAAACGTTGAAACCGGACGTCCAGATTGTTGGTGTTCAAAGTAAAAATATACCTTCGATGCAGGAATCTATTTCGGAGAACCGAATCATGACAGTCCACGGAATTCCGACCATTGCCGATGGTATTGCTGTTAAAACGCCAGGTGCTATACCATTTGAACTCGTCAAAAAATATGTTGACGAAATAGTAACTGTAGACGAGGACGAAATTGCCAGTGCAATGCTTTTGTTTTTAGAAAGTGCCAAAGTCGTTGCAGAAGGTGCCGGTGCAGCTCCGGTTGCAGCTATCATAAATTGCCTTTCCCATTATAAGAATCGCAAAATGGTTGCGATACTAAGCGGTGGCAATGTAGATGTCAACATTCTCGCCCGAACAATCGACAAGGGACTTGTAAAAAATGGACGCAAATGTTTCCTAACCACCGTTATTAGTGACCGTCCTGGGGCTCTAGCACAACTACTGCAGTTAATCGCCAGCATGGGCGCAAATGTCCTTGCGGTTACACACAGGCGAGAAACCCTAGATATTCCAGTGAGTTATGCTAAGGTGGAACTCGAATTAGAGACCACGGATGCAGAACAAGTGCAAACGATTAAGCAACTACTTGAGAAAAACTATTACCACGTTAAAATTCAGGTATGAGTTGCATTGGAATACTACAAACCTTTGTTTGAAGTAATAACCATATATTTCTTAAAGGCCTTGACAATAAAAACACTGTTGTTAAGCTGTGGCGGGAGACCCTCCCTTATCAATTCAAGAAGTAAGTAATGAACTTCAAGGAACTCCTCCAAGTCGTCAATGTGGTCCATTACCAGGAACCATACTCCGAATTTTATTCCAGCAGGCGCAGTCGTTAATCTCCTCAACCTCATTGAAATTGATTCACCCAGTGGCGTCTGTCTAATTGTTTTTCACCATTCCAAGGCGGTGGATCTAGCGGAATGAATCTCCAACAATTATCAGTTCAGTGGCAAAATATAATTATTGCCACTGAACATAGCCCTTAAACTGCCTTAGTCCAAGAACCTTAATGGCAGAACGCGCCTCAATGGTACTTATGGGGGGTATAATTACTAAGTATTTTACACTGGGTTAGACATAATCTTATAATAGAATTGCTTGAACTACTTAGAAGGTACAGTTGTCGTTGTAAGAAATCAGAAAATAAAGATTTTAAAGCATATGGACGTGGATTACAAAACACAATTACATTTACAAAAAGTAGGAACTAACCTTTGTAAAAAGAGTATAAGCATAGGATTATTAGTGGCAACTTTTAGCTTAGACGAGATGTTGCTGGGGATAGTGTATTCGGATTTTGATAGTGGTATAAAGGAAGTTACTTCGACTACCTTCTTTCGTTAACGGCTGTTGGCCTTATCGAGTTAACGAAGTGTTACCTCAGATAATGATTATGGTACAAGCGCCATGTAATTTTTTTGGTTAGATAGGATCCTCTTCACACACTATGAGCGCACACATGATCCTACTACCTATGAAGCAACGAAACCCTAGTCATTTACGTTATAAAGCGAAAGCCTAGGCTTTCGCTTTATAATTACTTTCGCCAAGTCGCCAAGGAAAGATTCTCGATAATGACTTCATCAATCATTTATAGCAGAGGGGACTTTATGAAATGAAATTTAAGAGTATTCAAACACAGTTTTTAGTAATTTCGGTAATTATAATTTTAATTACGCTTGCAACAGTAGGTAGTATAGTTAGCTACGAGGTGACTCAACAGACCAAAAACGATTACTATAATCATTCGAACGAACAGATGAAAATTGCGGAGAAATCTATTAAAATCTTTTATGATCAAATAGATAAAGACATCAATATGATGGCTTCAAACCCATTGATCATGAAAGCAAGCAGTGGAATCACGTCTTACGCAAATAATAGTCAAAAAACTGAAATGACGCCCTCAAAAAATGGGGGATTAGAGCAAGAAATTTATGAAGTCTTTAGACATTATGCGGATACTCATCCTGGTACAATGTACGTCTATTTCGGAACAGAAAAAGGTTCTTATCTCCAGTGGCCTGAAACCAGTATTCCAGAAAAATTTAATCCACCTGAAAAAGACTGGTATAAAACCGGCTTAAGCGGAAGTGGGGCTATTGTGAGAACAGCACCCTACATTGATGGTATTTCTAATGCAATGATTACAAGCAATGTTAGGTCCTTTAATGATGCTAATGGAACTCGGATTGGCACAATAGGAATCGATGTGCAGCAGTCAGTTATTAGTAATATGTTAAGTTCTATGAAAACTGGTAAGACAGGATTTTCGATGATAGTCCACAATACAGGGGTTATTTTAGCAGATGGAAATAATCCGAAAAACAACTTCAAAAAAATAGACGAGATTAAGATTGTGGGATTAGACAAGCTATTGTCAAAAGACTTAAAGTCTTTTGATGTAACTATTGACGGAATAAAATATATAGTTAATCCATATAAAGTTTCCGGAACCGACTGGATTTTGGCATCATTAATGTCAGAGAACGAATTAACAGAGGGTTCTAGAAGAATATCCCTTATGGTTCTAGGTATTTCAGTAATTATGCTGATCATTACAATCATATTAATTACAATCACCACAAAAAGAATTACTAAACCTATCATAAAATCCTCTGAATATTTAGAAGTCGTTGCAAGCGGAGACTTTTCACGAGAGGTTGACCCTAAGTTCCTATCCAGAAACGATGAAATAGGGTCAATTACTAATGCAATAAATGATATGAGAAATTCTTTAAAACAATTAGTAAATAGTATTAAGAATGAATCTTCAACTATAGAAGAAGAAGTACATGATGTAATGAATAACGTTACTAATCTAACTACGAGTCTGGAAGAGATATCTGCTACAACAGAAGAGTTGGCTGCAAGTATGGAAGAAACTTCTGCAGCATCCCAAGAGATGTCAGCAACTTCACAGGAGATAGAAAAAGCTGTTCGGTTAATTGCAGAAAAGTCTCAACAAGGTGCAGTCTCAGCAAAGAAAATCACAAAGAGAGCAGAAGATACTAAGAAGAATGTTGATGCCGCCCAAAAGAAAGCTTATGACATATTTATAGATACTAAAGAGAAGTTGGAACAGGCAATAATAGAATCCAAGGTAGTTAATCAAATACATTTATTAACAGAATCCATCATGCAGATAACTGAACAAACCAACTTGCTTGCATTAAATGCTGCTATTGAAGCTGCTAGAGCAGGTGAAGCTGGAAGAGGATTCTCAGTTGTTTCAGAAGAAATAAGAAAACTTGCAGAGCAATCAAAAGGCGCTGTTATGCAAATACAGGATGTTACTACGAAAGTAACAAGCTCAGTAGATAATCTCTCAAATAGTTCTAATAGCCTGCTGTCTTTCGTGTCTATCGATGTAGATAATGATTATAAGGTTATGTTGGATGTAGCAGAGAAATATAACGAAGATGCTCAATTTGTAGATGAGCTTGTATCAGAATTCAGTGCTACCTCTGTGCAACTTCTGGCTTCTATACAAAATATTTCAGCTGCCATTGATGGGGTAGCTCAAGCAGCTAATGAAGGTGCGAGCGGAACTACCGATATAGCAAATCGAGCTACCGAGGTAAACAACAAATCTAATGATGTTAAGGAACAGGTTTTGAAGGCCATAGAGAGTGCTAATAAATTAAAAGAAGAAACAACGAGATTTATAATCGATTAAATACTAAATTGGTATGAATAAGAGCTACACATGTGTGTAGCTCTTATTCATACCTCGTTTAACTTAACCTAACTTTACTCGCTTGCATATTCAATGAATATGTAAGCTATTACTTCGTGTCGCTATGCGAAATACTTTTATTACATCCATGACTTTCCCGGTTTGGCATCTATGTTAGCAGCATAAATTCGTATTGGGTTCTGGCAGTGTGATTAAAAAAGAGGCCGAAGCGCTTGCTCCGGCCTCTTACCTTGTTCTCTATTACTTCGTAATCAGTTGTAATTCAACGGGAATACTCGCGTCAACTTTCTCCCCTTTAGCTACTTTCAGGGCGGTTTCTAACGCAGTTTTACCAATCAAATCGGGTTTTTGCGCGACTGTAGCCGCCATCTTTCCGTCTTTAACGGCTTTCACAGCATCATCTGTAGCGTCAAAACCGACCACTAGAATATTGCTTTTGCCCGCTGCTTGAATAGCACTGAGAGCTCCTAAAGCCATTTCATCATTGTGGGCGAACACTGCTTGGATGTCTTTATTTCCTTGAAGGATATTCTCCATTACCTTCAATCCTTTAGCACGATCAAAATCGGCAGGTTGAGATGCTACAACCTTCACTCCGTCTTTGCCATCTACGACCTTATGGAAGCCTTGACCCCGGTCACGAGCTGCTGACGTTCCAGCAATTCCTTGCAACTCTACAATGTTCCCTTTGTTACCCAAGGTTTTCATAATATAGTCAGCAGCCATGCTTCCACCTTTGACGTTATCTGATGCGATATGAGAAACTACTTTGCCCCCATTGGAAGCCCGGTCAACCGTGATGACAGGAATGTTAGCTTTGTTAGCCGATTCCACGGCCGAGACAACTGCTGCACTGTCTGTTGGGTTAATAAGAAGGACGCTCACTTTTTTCTGAATCAAGTCTTCAATATCACTGATTTGCTTGGCGGTATTATCACCAGCATCCACAACCAGTAGATCGGCGCCAGCGGCTTTAGCTGCTTTGTCAGCACCGTCCTTGAGTGACACAAAGAAGGGGTTATTTAACGTTGAGACCGAAAAACCAATGGTTACTTTAGCTGAAGGTTTGGCTGTGCTAGCTGCATCCTTTTTTTCTAAATTAGATTGGGTTGTTCCGCAACCAATGAGACTAACCGCCATAAGAACCACGAGGATCATCATCCATACACTATTTTTTCTCTTCATTCTTTATCTTCCTTCCATATATTGGTGGCAAGTGCCGCCAAGTATTCTTTGATGAGTACCAGCAAACTATCAGTATACAATCATTACTGAATCATCGCATCCTCCCCTCTTAAGAACCTCTATGTCCACAACTGAAGAAATCGTCTTTCTTTTCAGTTGGAAAACATCAAATAACTCAATCTACTCGGGATCTGATTACTTCCCTTTCGACCTATCCAGTAAGACAGCCACCAAAATAACCCCGCCTTTGACGACTTGTTGGTAAAAGGATGAAACGTTCATGAGATTCAATCCGTTATCTAGAATCCCGATGATCATAGCACCAATTAAGGTCCCCACAATCCAACCTTTACCTCCAGAAAGACTCGTACCCCCCAATACTACAGCCGCAATCGCATCGAGTTCATAAGATGTTCCTGCAGTTGGTTGAGCGGAATTCAAACGCGAGGTCAAGATAATCCCGCTCAGAGAAGCCATCAGACCACTAATACTATAAACAAGCACTTTGACTCTACTCGTATTGATCCCGGAAAGTCGGGTCGCTTCTTCGTTTCCCCCCAAGGCAAAAACGTGGCGGCCAAAGGACGTAAATTTCAAAATGACATAGAGTACCCCAAAGGCCACCAGCATCCAAATCACGGGCATCGGGATTTGAAAGAGATACCCTCGTCCAATCAGGCCAAAAGCGTCTGGTAGGCCAGTGATCGGTTTCGCTCCCGTATAAACCAACGTTAAACCACGAAATATCGTCATGGTCGCTAAAGTGGCAATAAACGGTGCGACTTTTCCTCGAGCAATTACGACCCCATTTACAGTTCCCATCAAAGTCCCAGACAACACTCCTACCCCGATCGCCAGCCAAGAGCTCATTCCTGTGGCCATCATCCCTGCCGCAAAAGCACTTGAAAGGGCAATGATCGAACCGACAGAAAGATCGATTCCTCCCGTAAGAATAACAAACGTCATCCCAAAGGCAATCAAAGCATTAATAGAAACCTGGCGAAGGACGTTAAAGATATTACCGACGGTCAGAAAGTCTGAATTGACAATGGATAAGATGGTGACGATGAGAATCAAACCCACAAGGGGCCCCATGCGCTGCAGAATCCCGCTTTTTTCCCGCACTTTAGCCATGATTTTTCCCTCCTGTAGCAGCCATCATAATCGTTTCCTGTGTCGCGTTTTCGCGTGAAAATTCCCCCGTGATTCGTCCTTCATGCATGACTAAGACTCGATCACTCATTCCGAGTACCTCCGGTAGTTCTGAGGAAATCATGATGATAGCAACCCCTTTTTGAACAAGTTGATTCATTAAGTCGTAGATTTCTCGTTTCGCCCCTATATCCACACCCCGTGTCGGTTCATCCAGAATTAAAACTTTAGGGTTAGTTGCTAGCCACTTCCCAATCACAACTTTCTGCTGATTTCCTCCACTTAACGAGCTCACCAATTGCCCGGAATGATGGACTTTAACCTTTAGCTTTTGAATACTGTCGTCCACAAAATTTTGTTCCATCTGGTGGCTGATAAACCCAAATCGCGACAGGGATCGCAAATTAGGCAACGCGAAGTTTTCCCGAACCGAGAGATCGGGGACAAGGCCTTCCCCTTTCCGGTCTTCAGTAATCAACGCTAGACCCGCCTTAATGGCATCCGCTGGATTTCCAATCATCACGGGTTGGCCATTCACAAAGATCTTCCCTTGAAACTTCCCTACGCCAAACAGAGCTTTGGCCAATTCTGACCGACCTGCTCCCATCAAGCCTGCAATTCCCAGGATTTCTCCTGACCGCACACTCAAGTTAATATCATAGAGTTTTCCTTCTTGATTTAACATTTCAACCCGGAGACGCTCTTCCCCAATCTCGGTTTCCACCTTAGGGAAACGTTCCTTGATTTCCCGACCAACCATCATCTGCACTAACTCATCCATCGTTGTGACGTTTGTATCCCGTGTGCCTATATAACGTCCATCCCGCAACACAGTAATCCGATCACTGATCTGGAATATTTCTTCCATACGATGGGAAATGTAGATCATTCCCACCCCTTGGGTTTTCAAATTTGCAATGAGCTGGAAGAGTTTTTCGATTTCTCGTTTAGTCAAAGCCGCCGTCGGTTCATCGAGAACCAGAATTTTTGCATGCATGGAAAGTGCTTTAGCGATTTCCACCATTTGCTGCTGTCCAACGGAAAGTTCCCCCACTAGAATATCCGGGTTCAAATCCATCCCAAGTTGCTGTAAATACTTCTTAGCTTCTGTACTCATTCGGTTCCAGTTGACGAATCCAGTCCTACCCCATTTGAACTCACGTCCTAAGAACATGTTTTCCGTTATAGATAAATCGGGGATCATGTTAAGTTCCTGATGAATGATAGCCACTCCCAAAGCTTGAGCATTTTTAGGTGAAGAAGCCACGGATTCTGTTCCGTGAATCTGAATAGAGCCTGCATCCTTACTATAAATTCCAGAAAGGATTTTCATCAGGGTCGATTTACCTGCTCCATTCTCTCCCATCAAGGCATGGACTTCCCCTTGGCGTAGCGAAAATTGAACATCCTCTAACACCTTGACTACACTGAAACTCTTGCTGATGCCCTCCATCGTCAAGAGATCCGCCATACCTGTATCCCTCCTTTAAATTCCTAGAAGATTACGCCAGCCACAAGTACGACATTGGCATAGGCAGTGAACTCGCCTGTGCGGATCACAGCCTTGGCCTGGTGAGTTAAGGCTTTCAACTCTTCATGCGTAATGCCCTCGATCTTAACATCGGGTAGAACTGCGATCAGTTCTTCCTTTTTGCTAGCACTTGCCGATCCCATTTCTTGAGCCACATAAGCCTTTTCCACACACATTTCCTGAAAAACTGTTCCAACCGTCTCAATGAACGACGGGACTCCTTCTTTCAAAGCCAAATCAATTCTTTTAACATGAGACGGGATCGGTAAACCTGCATCTGCTATCACGATAGTGTCCATATGCCCAAGCTCGCTAATCACGCGGGAAATATCACTGTTCAAAATGCCAATTTTCTTCATTTTTGGTCCCTCCAAAAAATTCTTCTACCTCATCCAACGTTGGCATCCCGCCCTGAGCTCCAAATTTAGTAACGGCAAGAGCCGAAACTTGAACTGCTAATTCGACGGCTTCCCGAATGGATTTCTTCTGCGCCAGAGCAAAGGCCAAACCAGCATTAAAGGCATCTCCCGCTCCCGTAGTATCCACTACGGGGACCTTATGACCCGAAACGTTAGCCAAGCTGCCACCCTTTTCTCTAAAAGCGACTCCTTCCGCTCCCAGAGTCGTAACACAACACGAAACTCCTAGATCCAGTAATCGCTCAATCCCTTGGGCAATCGAAGACTCTACAGACATTCCTGAGATCAAAGCCAGTTCGGAACGATTGGGGGTTAAATAATCCACCTTACTGAGTAGCCCCTGAGAAAGGTTTTGAGCTGGGGCTGGGTTAAGCATCACGGCCTTCCTATGTTTTCTTGCCAACTTCACCGCATACTCCACTGTCACCAGCGGAATCTCTAATTGCAAGAGAACAAGATCCGCTTCGGCTATTTTCTCCTCACACCGGTCCAAATCCTCGGGTAAACACCGGGCGTTCGCCCCTGGAACCACCACAATACTGTTATCCTCCTCAGCTAGAAGAATCGAGGCAACACCTGTGGCTTCTGAAGGGAGTACTTTAACACCCGAAGTATTGACTCCATCCTTCTGCAAAGCCTTCATAAGATCCTCACCAAAAGCGTCTGAGCCAACCACTCCAATCATTGCGGTCTCAGCCCCTAAACGGGCTAAGCCCACCGCCTGGTTTGCGCCTTTGCCGCCGGGAATGAAATGAATTTCTTCCCCCATCACAGTTTCTCCACGCCCAGGAGCACGCAAGGCCTTAACCACCAAATCCATATTCAAACTACCTATGACGACAATCTTGGGCCGTAAGTCCATAAAGGTCTCCTCCTATTGGGTTGATTTTCTAGGAATTAATGTGACATCCAATTCAATGACCGTATTCTGGCGGATACCGCTCTCGATTTCGTCTAACAAAATACGCGCAGCTAATCCTCCCATCTCATAAATTGGCTGCGCCACGGTCGTCAATTCCGGTTCAGTAATTTCTGTTAAACCTATCCCATCGAACCCGCAGACTTTGACCTGTTCTGGGACCCTAATCCCTCGTTCATGCAAGGCTTTGAGAGCCCCTACTGCCATGAGATCATTTCCGGCAAAAATTCCATCAAGATCAGGATGACGACAAAGAAGCTCTTCTACAGCTTTTCGGCCACCCTCAACAGCAAAATGCCCGGGCACCATCAGACTGGGAGAATACTCACTTAATTCTCGGGCAATTTCCTCATATCCCAGCAAACGTTCTCGAGCCGTGATGAATTCCGGCGGTCCGTAAATATGAGCAATTCTTTGACAGCCCTGCTCTATTAGATGCTGAACGGCAAGCTTCGCCCCTTCACGGTTATTTGAGCGTATCACTGCACAAGCCGCAGTATTCAAACCTCTGTCTAACAACACAATCGGGATTCGTTCTTTTCTTAACGCTTCGACATCCTCTTCACGAATCGTATTCGAAGCAATGATGAAGCCATCCACATACTTTTTCTTAAGAACCTTAATATATGAACTTTCTTTTAAGCCCAAATCATCTGAGTTGCCTAAGATAACCGTAAGGCCCTTCTTATGAGCAACATCTTCAACCCCACGGGCCAAAGCAGGAAAAAAAGGATTTAAGATATCCGGCAAAATCAAGGCAATAATCCCCATCTTCTTACCTGCCAAGCCCCGAGCCACAGCATTTGGCTCATATTGAAGCTGCTCAATTGCTTTCTGCACTTGTCTTGCGGTCTCGGGATTCACAGAGTCCGTTTTGTTAACCACTCGGGAGACTGTAGCAACAGATACCCCCGCTAAACGAGCAACATCTCTAATCGTTGCCAATGGACAACACCCTCTATCTATTCTCTGTAATCGGTTACATTTGTATACGCCTGTATTCTATATCTTACTTGTAGAATACTTTCACTGTCCACATTTTCATCATAATCCTATTCTGATAAGGAACCATTAGGTAACTTTAGGCCTTAATAAAGTTTTTATAGATATTATGATTAAAGTATATAATGTAAACGGTTACATTTTATACTACGATTTTAGCTTTTTCAGAATGCACTGTCAATCCCTTTTCCCGATTTTAGATTGCCCAATAATAACCATTTAAATAACATGTAATATAAATCCACATAATTCCAATAGACAATTATATTTCATAAATAATACTTTTAAGAAAATAGTATTGTTAAGTTTATAATACCAACATAAAAATAGTTTCTTAAGAAATGAAAAACGTCATTTCTTAAGAAACTATTTTAGTATCAGATACCATCAGTACTGTACAAAAGCTCTCTTTTCTTAGCCCAATGTTATTTCCCAAAATTAATTAGAAATTCATCGCCTTTGCGCCAGGGGAAATAACAGTACGGTTCTCTTACTTCCCAGGATACATAGAATGCAAATGAATAATTCCAAGTAAATGAGCCACTATTTACAATAGGTACTTACGAGGTTTTATTATTCAATCCCCAGTATAAACATAAAAACCTCGTAATCCGTTATACTCAAGGACTTCGAGATTTTCTATATTTATGTATGGTGGTTTTGAGAGGACTCGAACCAACTGAGTTACAAACTTATATGGTGCCGATGACCGGAATCGAACCGGTACGGGGGTTAATCCGCGGGATTTTAAGTCCCGTGCGTCTGCCAGTTACGCCACATCGGCTAAATTGTTTGGAGGCGGCACTCAGATTTGAACTGAGGAATAGAGGTTTTGCAGACCTCTGCCTTACCACTTGGCTATGCCGCCAGAAATGCTGTAGTGGTGATGAGATTCGGAATCGCGACTTTACCTTGGCAAGGTGGCTGCTTACACCCGCAAAATATTGTTTGGTGGGCCATCCGCGACTCGAACGCGGGACACCCTGATTAAAAGTCAGGTGCTCTAGCCGACTGAGCTAATGGCCCGTTTTGGCTGGGGTGGGAGGATTCGAACCTACGAATGCCAGAGTCAAAGTCTGGTGCCTTACCGCTTGGCGACACCCCAATCATATATATTATGCCTGAGCATTTGCTCTAGGGCCCAATACCTTGGTTGCGGGGGCCGGATTTGAACCGACGACCTTCGGGTTATGAGCCCGACGAGCTACCACTGCTCCACCCCGCGATGATAATACGAGGCGCTGTGTACAATGTCCGTTGCTCGAACCGTCTTGGCGTTCCTCTTATCAAAATTAAGTTCTCGGTTCGAACTCTTCTAACCTCGAACATCCAACTTCGTAGATGGTGGGCAGGGATGGATTCGAACCATCGTACCTCGCGGAACAGATTTACAGTCTGTCGCCTTTAACCACTCGGCCACCTACCCATTCGGTTATAGAAACTATTTTTTTATGGCGACCCCGATCGGACTTGAACCGACGATCTCCTGCGTGACAGGCAGGCATGTTAACCACTACACCACGGGGCCATTCTCATTTTGTTAGGCAATGACAGGGTCAAACTGGCAACATCTAGATTTTAAGGCAGGCGCTCTGCCAGCTGAAGTAATCACACTAGTTTATTGGTGACCCGTACGGGATTCGAACCCGTGTAACCGCCGTGAAAGGGCGGTGTCTTAGACCGCTTGACCAACGGGCCTTAATTCAAGCACAACATACTTAGATATGTGCACAACCAACCCATCATGCACCTTACTATAATTAAACATTAAATTATGGTAAGGCATTTCTCTAAGAAGGTAAACAGACACAAAAGGAGCTACCCTTAAGGGTAGCCGCCTATTGCTTGTTACCCGGCGATGACCTACGTTCCCAGGGGCCTGCGCCCCAAGTATTCTTGGCCCTGAAGGTCTTAACTTCCGTGTTCGGTATGGGAACGGGTGGAACCCCTTCGGCATGATCACCA